>JBOGUE010000076.1:0-3170 GCA_050695955.1 Thermomicrobiales bacterium
TCGCGAGCGCGCTCGCGACGCCGATGAAGACCAACCGGTAGATCGGATAGGTGTGCCCGGCGAGCTGCACGGAGCCGTCCAGGGCGTCCGGAGGTGACGCCGGCAGCACCTCACCGCCGTATGCCACCACGAAGAGGTCGGCCACGATAAACGAGATACCCAGCGTCAGCAACGCCTGGTCGAGATGGCCGCGATGGGTGAGGGGTTGAGTCATCGCGGCAAGGGCGCTGCCTCCCACCACGCCGACCGCGAGACCGGCGAGGAGCGCGAGCAGCAGACCGAACCAGCTGCCATCCGAGAATTGATAGGCCAGGTAGGCCCCAGCCAGGTAGAGCGTGCCGTGGGCGAGGTTGAGCACATCCATCATGCCGAACACGAGGGAGAGCCCGATCGCCAGGGTAAACAGCAGCAGGCCGAACGCAACCCCATCGACGATGGAGATCAGGTTCGCATCCAGCCAGCCGATCATGGTCACGACATGCCACCCGGACCCGGGTCACGCGGCCGCCGGTAGGAAAGGGAGCCTGCCGCTAACGAGACAGCCGATGAAGACAACGGAGAACAGCCCCGCCGCGTGCGCCGCTGCCTGCTGCTCCAGCCAGGCCGTCGCCGGTTCCGCCGGCAGGTGGCCGCGCTCGATTGCCAACCGGACGGGCGCGCTGATGACGGCCTCGTGCACCGCCCAGGGGGTGCGGAACGCGACCGGTTGAAAGGTCACGTCGACCAGGCCCTCGTAGTGCAACAGAACGGGTAGCCGCCGGCCCATGCGCGCCGTGCCGATGCTGTCGCTGAGGAGGTCAACGACGAGCCGGGCGATGCGCGGGTCGCCGCCAAGCATGGTGGCGGCGTAGTCGAGCTCGAAGCTGACGATTCGCCCGCCCGGTTTGAGCACGCGCACCATTTCTGCGACGCCGCGCTCCGGCTCGGGGAGATACATCAACACCCGCTCGGTCATGCAGGCATCGACAGAGGCGTCCGGCAGGGGGATCGCCGCGGCCTCACCGGGCAGCCAGTGCACGTCGACGCCAATTCGCGTGGCGCGGCGTGCGGCTTCGACGAGCATCGTATCGCGGTCCAGCCCGATGACCTGGACCTCGGGGTACTCCGCTGCCAGGCGGCAAGCCTCGTGACCGACGCCACAGCCGACGTCGAGCAACGTCTCATCGGGCTGCAATGCGAGCAGGGGCCGGATTTGCCGCTTGTACTGCCGGATTTCGGGAATGGCGTCGGCGAGGTCCAGGAAGCCGTACATGACTTCGGGCGTGTCGGCTTGATTGGCGTCAGTGAAGCCGACGTGAATGTCCTGGCTCACGTTTCGTGACTCCTGCTTTTTTGGGTGCTAGCCAAGCGTGTCTAGTTCCTTGATGATGACGTTCGCGAGCGTTCCGCTGCCGTCTTGTCCTTGGACCTGCCGCAGGTACCACATCTGCGCCGGCGTGCGCCGCTCGTTGAACTCCCAGGGACCGCGTGGGCTGTCGACCTGCCCAATACTGGCCATCGCCTCATTGATGGCCCGCGAGGCAATGTCGTCACCCGCGGCCGCGATTGCGAGGTCGAGCACCATCGCCGCGTCGTAGGCCGCCATGGCATAGGTTGTTGGCTGGGCGCCGTGTCGCTCCTGATACTCGGCGACAAACGTTCGATTTGCCGCGTTGTCCAGGTCCGGGGAGTAATTCTGGGAGGTCCAGATGCCCTCCGCGGCGTTGCCCTGCGCGGCGAGCAATTCGGCGCCTTCGGTGAGATAGCCCGGCGCGTAGAGTTTGATTCCCGCCTCTCGCAGCCCGAACTGTTCAAACTGTTTGACGAAGTCAACCGCCGCGCCGGCAGCATAGAAGCAGTAGACCGCTTTGGCGCCGGACTGAAGGATATTGGTGAGGTACGGCTGGAAGTTCGTCGTCGTTGGGAACGGCGTGTAGGCTTCGCCGGCCACCGTGCCGCCGGCCGGGAGGAACGTGCGCTTAAACCCTTCGGTGTATTCGCGGCCTGCCGCGTAGTCGGCCGCGATCAGATAGACCGATTCGCCTTGGTGTTCGCTGGCGACGAACTCGCCGAGCGCCACACCGGCGTCGTCGTTGAGGAACGAGGTACGCCAGATGTAGGTGTAGTCGTCGATCGTGCTCGGCGAGGAGTTGGTGCCGATCAGCGGGATTTCGGCTTGCTGGACTGCATCCTTGATGGCGTGCATGGCCAGCGACGTCATGACCCCCGCGATGACGTCGACCTGCTCCTGCTCGAGCAACCGCTCGCCCGCCGCCTTACCGGCTTCCGCCGTATCGCCCTCGTCGGCGATGACGACGTCGACCGTTCGTCCGCCGAGCTCACCGTCGTTGAGATCGAGGTAGAGCTGGAAACCGTTCTCGGCGTCCTCGCCCAGCGATTGGTGCGCGCCGGATCGCGGGATCAACAGACCGATCTTTATCGAGTCCGACGCGTTGTCCGCATCATCGCTGCCGAGGCTGGCTCCGCTGCACCCAGCGACGAAGAGCGAGGTAATGGTGAAGATGGAGAGCGATTGCCACCAGGTATGTCGATGCCGTCGATTCGTCATGGCGTCCCTTTGTGTGTCCCAGAAGAGCAGGCAATGAACGATGGCCGCTCCGTGCCAACGCATCCACGTTAACCAGTCGAGGCGAGAAGTGAATCCGTTGTCTTAAGGAATTTTTTGCGGAATCAGCGGTCGGATGCTTTTCCGTCAAACGACGTATGGTCGTTGTCGCGGGCGGTGATCAGCCCATGGCGGAGAGCGTCGGGAACGACCGGTACGCGGGTGAAGACGCCGAGTTGGTAGGAGATACGCTTGGATTGAGGCGAACGCCTGATGCGCTTACCAGGGCTGGAAATCTGGCAACGGGGCCTGAACGTTCGGACCGTCGATGAGAACGATTGTCGTACCGTTGTCACAATGGGCGACGAGTGCACCGCCGCCCACGGTGAGCGGGGAAGTCGAGCGGGGAACGCGGGGACGGGGGAGCGCCATCGTGCCGACAACGGTCAGTTGTCCATTCTGGTCTAGGCTACGGGCCACGACTGCCGTGCCTTGCCGCGATGAGTAGTCCGAGCTTTGCCTCAACGTGAAGACCCGCTCGCTATCGCTTACCAGCGTCTCGGATTGCTCCCCTGGTAACAGCGGCGCCTCGGCGAGCCTACCTCCGTCGATCGCAGAGCTGAGA
>JBOGUE010000077.1:0-2553 GCA_050695955.1 Thermomicrobiales bacterium
ACTCCGGGACTCCGGGACTCCGGGACTCCGGGACTCCGACGCTCGGCTTGACATGACAGAGGGGCGGCTCAACATGACGTTCTTGCCTGCTGACGGTTGACGCCTAACGCCTAACGCCTCCGTCAAATCGTCTCGTAATGCACCCAACGCTTGGACCAGCGGAAGATGAACATCGCCAGGACGAGGGTGATCAGGAAGAGCACCCAAGCTTGCGCCGCCGCGTAGCCCATCTGGCTATAGCGGAAGCCATTGACATAGAGGTAGATGACGTAGGAAAGGGTCGAGTTGGTCGGGTTACCCGGCGGATCGTTGCCGAAGATGACATAAATCTGAGTGAAGATTTGGATGCCGAGCGTCAGCCCGAGGATGATGTCGTAGAGGATGACCGGGGTCATCAGGGGAATCGTGATATTCCAGAACTTCCGCCACGTGCCCGCGCCGTCGAGCGACGCCGCCTCATAGAGCGTGTGCGGTATCCCCTTCAAGCCGGCCAGAAAGATAATCGCGGCCTGGCCCGCGCCAAATTGGGCCAGCATAACCAGGGCCAGTTTCGAGTAGGTGGGGTCGCCGAACCAGTTGACATTCGGCAGCCCAATGAAGAGCAGGAACCGATTGAAGATGCCGATCGTTGGGTCCATCATATTCTTGTAGATGAAAGAGAGTGCGAAGAGCGGCAGGATCGAGGGCAAGTAGAGGATTGCGCGGACAATAGGCACCTCGGGCAAGTCCTGGTTCATCGCCAGCGCCAGCGCCATCGCCACAAATGCCCCGATCGGTATCGCCAATCCCGTGTAGTAGAACGTGTTGTAGAGAGAAGTCCAGAAGAGGTCGTCGTGGAGCATCCGGTCGTAGTTGTCGAGCCCGATCCACGATTGCTCGCCAAAGCCGGAGTACTCGGTGAAGCCGATGCGGATGGTGTAGATCATCGGGTAGAGGAGAAAGACGACGAACCCGATGATCCAGGGGCTCATGAAGAGCAGCCCCTTTGCCAGGTTGCGGCGCTCCCGCTTGGTCATGCGGAACCGCTCGAAGAATCCTGGCTTCGTGTAGCCCCGCGCCGTCGCAAGCTGCGCCA
Source organism: Thermomicrobiales bacterium (assembly GCA_050695955.1). GTDB lineage: Bacteria > Chloroflexota > Chloroflexia > Thermomicrobiales > UBA6265 > JBOGUF01. The sequence goes on from JBOGUE010000077.1 coordinate 1,076, forward strand.
CACCCCACCCCCGTCGTCCAGTTCATTTCTTCGTAATCGCTAGTGCGGCGGCATTTTACACGCCGCGCAACGATACGAGGGGTGGACGATTGCGCCGTCCACCCCTCCGTCGGAACCGGTTATCCAGTCGTGATCGGACAGAAACCTTCCAACTGCGCGTTGACACGCTCCTTGACGGTCTGCAGTGCCGGCCCTGGCTCCTCCTCGTTGAGGTAAACCGCCTGCCATGCGTTGGTCAGCTCGTCCCAATAGAGGGCGCCGACTGGCAGCGGCGGCCGGTTCTTGGCGATCGGCAGCAACTCCTGGCTGAAGAAGACGTGCCGCTCGTCGAAAATGTCTTCCTCCAGCAGGCCCTGCCAGGTCGGCAGGTGCCGGCTTTCTTGGACGTAGGCGCGCTGCCCCTCTTCGCCGGCGATGTAGCGCATGAACTCCATCGCTTCTTCAGGATTCTGCGCCCCCTCCGGCATCACGACCGACCAGCCGCCGGCCCAGGTCGAAGGCTGATCGCCGGTCGCCGGCACCGGGATAAAGGTGATGCCGTAGTCGGCGTCAGGGGCGTAGGTCTCCATCTGGTTGATCACCCAGTCACCGGTGATCTGCATCGCCAGCCGGCCCTGGATGAAGGGGTGCTCTTGCGGCGGGAAGCCAGGCTGCATCGACGGGCTGCCGAAGGCGCTGACCTCCTGCGGACCCAACGCCGCGCAGTAGTCGTAGACCCACTGGAACGCCTCGACGATGAGCGGATCATCGGGCGTGACGGCGCAGGCGGCCTCGTCGAAGAACGTCCCGCCCCAGGAGAAGCCGTAGGTGTAGTGCCAGCCCTGGTTGACCCACGGCACAAAGCCCATCTGCGTGAAGTTGCCGGAGCCATCCTTCACGTCGAAGGTCGCCGCCACCTCCGCGACACGGTCCCAGGTCAACGCCCCGCCGGCCGCGTCGAACTCCGCCGGGTCGATCCCGGCCTCAGTCAGCATGGCGCGATTGTAGTAGAGGGCCCTCGTGTCGGTGTCGAACGGCAGCGCGTACATCTGACCGTTGTAACTCGCCTCGGCGCGGGCGAACGGCAGATAGTTCTCAGCGATGTCTTCGACCTGGGAGGTGATGTCCTGGAGCAGACCGTCCGCGGCCCGCTGGGCGACGATGAAGCGGTCGAGGTGGTAGACGTCCGGCCCGGTGCCGCCGCGCACGGCGGTCATCAGCTTGGTGACGTCGGTCACCTCCGCCGGCGGAATCTGGACCAGCTCGACTTGATGCCCCTGAGCCTGCCCGTTGTAGGTATCGACGATCCCCTGGATGATGCTGAGGTCGGGATCGGTGAAGGCGGTCCAGAAGGCGACCGTCGTCCCTTCCTGTGCCGACGCGGAGAGGGTGCGCAGGGACGCGCCAATTGCTGGGAGCGAGAATCCGAGCGCGGTGGCGCGCTTGACCATTTGGCGGCGCGTCGAGCGTCGGGTGCGAACATCCTCGACGAGCGTGCG
>JBOGUE010000078.1:0-10370 GCA_050695955.1 Thermomicrobiales bacterium
CACTGGGCACTGGGCACTGGGCACTGCGCACTGGGCACGTCCTGCCGCCTACTCGTCGTCACCGGTCGCTACTCCGAGTGCCGCGACGGCGTCGCGCAGGCGCGCAACATAGGGCGGCGGCAGTTCCCAGTACCGCGCCTGAGCAAGTACGGCTGGTGGGTCGCCGCCGAGCAGTCCGCTCGTCGTCAGCGCCTGGAAAGTGCGGCCGTCGTCGGTCACAACCTCGCGGGGCGGACCGTTCGCCGCGCCAGCCGGCCAGCGAAGGAGGATGCCCCAGACCTCCACGGAGCCGCCATCGGCAGGAAGATCAGCAAATGGCGCCGCGAGGTCGGCCACCGGCGCGGCTAACCGTGCCCTCGCCACAAATTGAGCATGCGGATAGGCAGCCAGCACGTCGGTTGGGTGCATATCCGCCCCGGACAAAAAGAGGTGCGCATCGGCGTGACTTTCGGACATGAACGAACAGCACCCTTCCGTGATGAGGTATCCGGACCAACGGTAAAGTCCAACCGTATCGCCCCATGATACCGCGCCCGCCTTCCGTCTTCCGCCTCAGAACGCCGGCCCCACCACCGCAAACCCGGCCAACGGCGGCTCGACCGGCGCGTCCTTGGCCATGATCATGACGCCGAAACGACCAAGGCCGCCGGGGTCGATCAACCGCAGCACGACGGCTTGAGTGGCCAGGTAGTCGGCTGCCGTCGTCTCCGGGTCGTGCTGCATCCGCACCAGCCGGTCGCCGAGGCCGAGGCTCGTCAGGAAGGCTCCTTGCGTCGTGAAGCCGGCCAGTCGCATCCCGACCGCCTCCCCGGCGCGCTGCAACGCGGTGAAGTCGACGTGCGCCGTCAGGTCCTGCCTGCCGACGCGGACAAATGGATCGTCGGTGACGGTGTGCTCGTAATAGCCACGTACCGTGCCCGCGAGCCGGTGCGCCTGGTAGAGCTCCCGCGCGGGGTAACCGTAGTCGATGATGATGGCGTAGCCGCGCGCTAAACCGCGCCCGACCCCGACGAACCATGCGGCCGCCGCCGGGCTAACGTCCACCGCCGCCCCGTCTGGCACGACGACGCCCTCAACGTGCATCCTCTCGATCGCATCCCGCGCCGGCGGCGATGGCTCGTCCTCTTCCTCGGCAAATCGGATATTCCTCCAGGAGATATTCCGTTCTCGGAATTGCCCATCTCGTAGCACCAGACGGTGGACCGGCAGGGCGTCCGCGACCTCGTTCGCTAGCGCCACGCCGGTGATCGGCTCGATGTCCTCACCATCCTCGGCCGTGACCATCTCCCCTAAGCCAACTTCGTTCATCGCCGCCAGCGCCTGCCCCAGCCGGTGCCGGTTCGGCTCGATCAGCCGGTACTGGAGCACCGCCGCGACCTCCGGCGCCTCAGTCGAAAGCCCGGCGACGATGTCATAGGCCAGCCCGCCCACGCCCGCGCCGTACTCCCGCACCACGAACGGCGCCGGCCGTCCCAACCGCTCCCAGCACTCCGCGATTTGCCGCGCCAGCGTCAATCCGAAGAGCGGCGTCGCCTCCGGCGCCGTCAAAAAATCTCCTTTGCGCCCCGGCCGCCGCTCCGCCGCCAGGTAGTACCCATGCTCCGGGTGATAAAGCGCCAGCTCCATAAACCGGGCAAACGTGATCCGCCCCTCGCGCTCGATCTCGCCCCGGATGATCTGGACCAGTGCCGGATTGCTTTCATCAGTCAGCGATGCGTCCATGCCGCCGATTGTACGCGCCCTGCTCGCCAAACCGCCCCGTTCGTCGTCGGGAAGGGACCTGCGCCGGACTCCGCTCCCGTCGCCCAACGGGCGACATGCCGGCGTGCCGGCCGTCTTGCCATCATCAACGCGACTGCATCCGCGTGGTCGAACGGGCCGCTGATGCGGCGTGTCGGGCTTCGCCCGACGGGAGCGGAGTTGCGGCGCGGGACCCTCCCCTACGAACGACGACGGGGCAGCGCCTACAAGCCGGCGCCTACCCCAAGTGATAGGGCTTATGCGCCAGTGGGGTCGCACGAAGAAGGCTCCTTTGGGAGGATGGACGTGTTCGATGCGTTCGTCCTCACGCAAAGGAGCCCGGCATGGAGTCTACGCCACGTGTTGGCCCGCTGTCCGTCTCGCCCACCAGCTTGGCTGCCGCCTTCCGCGATGTCCCCGATCCCTGGCGCGCCGCCAGCGTGATTTACCCGCTGTCCGCCGTGCTCGCCCTGGCCGTGGCCACCATCTTGGCCAACCATCGCTCCGTGCTGGCGATCGCCGAGTGGGGGGCCCGCCAGGACGCCGCCATGCGCGCCGCCCTCGGCTTCCCCAGCGCGCGGACGCCCTGCCAATCGACGCTGCAGCGGTGCTTTCGCCAACTCGACGGCCATGCCCTCTCGGCGGCGCGGACCGCCTGCTTCACCCCGCGCACCATCCCCTGCGGACCGCCCCCGGTCCGCAGGGGATCGCCATCGACGGCACAGCCCAGCGCGGGCGGTTGCGCTGCCCGGGCGCGGCTGCCCGGTCCATGCCGTGAGCGTGTTCTGCCACGAGCATGGGGTCGGGTTGGCCCACGAGCCGATTGCCGCCGCGACGGGGGCAGACACGGGCGCGGCGGAGCTGACCGTGGCGCCGGCCCTGCTCGCCCGCATCGACTGGCGGGGGCGGGTCTTGACCGGCGATGCCTTGTTCGGCCAACGCTCCCTCCGCCAGCAGGTGCGCGACGCGGGCGGCGACTACCTGGTGCGGGTCAAGGCAAACCAGGGCACGCTCTATCACGACAGCCAGCTGCTCTTCGATCCGCCCGGCGACGGTGCGGCGTTGCCCCGCGCCGATCGGCGCGGGGCGCGGACGGTCGAGACCGGGCATGGCCGCAGCGTGGAGAGCCGGGCCCTGGCCGCCGCGACCGATCTCACGGACTCCTTGGATTGGCCAGGGCAGGCGCAGGTCGTCCGGCTCGCACGCACCTGGCGCGAGCATGGTCTCGGCAAGCGGGCGCTCCATTATGGGATCACCCGCTTGGCACCGGAAGACGCCGACCCGGCGCGGCTCTTGGCGCTCAAGCGGGGTCACTGGGCGATCGAGAACCGGTTGCATCGCCGCAAAGACGTCACGTTGGGCGAAGATGCCAGTTTGATTCATGTGGGGCAGGGGCCGACGGTGCTGGCGTTGCGGCGCGATGCTGCCGTGCGCCTGCTCCATCGCGCCGGCATCCAGCAGGTTGCGGCACGCCTGCGCCGGCACAGCCAGCATCCTGCGGAGGCCGTCGCCTTCGTCATCGGCCCTCTCCCACCTGGCGCATAAGCCCTGCCCCAAGTGACGGTGGCCTTGACAGTGAGCAGGAACGGTAATAGGATAGCCATATCAAATTGGTATCATCACGTCATAAGGTCATCACTATGTCCGCGTCGCGCTTCGCACCGGTGACGGTCACCCGCTCCTACGAGCAGGTTGTCCAGCAAATCCAGGATCAGATCACCAGCGGCCAACTGGTGCGCGGCCAGAAGTTGCCGGCCGAGCGCGAGTTGGAGCAGCAGTTCGGCGTCAGCCGCCGCGTCGTGCGCGAGGCGGTCAAAGTCCTCGGCACCATGGGCCTCGTCGAGTCGCGTCACGGCAGCGGCGTCTACGTCCGCAACAACCCGCTCCCCGTCGTCTCCCAGGCCCTCACCCTCTCCATCACGCCGGACGAGCAATCGATCGAGCGCGTCTTCGAATTCCGCCTGCCGCTCGAGGTGATGGCCGCCCGCTGGGCCGCGCGGCGGCGGACCGAGCCACAGCTCGCCGCCATCCGCGAAGCGGCCGCGCTCTCCCTCGCCGGCGCTGAATCGGGCGCCTTTCAGGACTTCATCACCGGCGACCTCGCCTTCCACGCGGCGATCGGTCAGGCGTCGGCCAATCCGTACCTTCGGGTCATCCTGAGCGTTTTGGAACACCTGCTGAGCGAGATCAATCGTCGCCTGGAGCGCTCCCCCGGCTCGATCCTGACCGCGTCGCGGCAGCACGTCCGCATCGCCGAGGCGATTGCCGCCGGCCGCGCCGACGAAGCCGGCGCGGCCATGGCCGAGCATGTCCGCTACGCCGCCCACGCCGCCCAGATCGTGCTCGACCTGGACGACGACATCGGCCTTGATGCGAACGAGGACCCCGCGTGAAGTGGTGCGTGCCGACAACCCAGCCCGGCGGTTCGCGATGGCGGTAACTTCTTCCGCCACGTCCCGCTCCCCGTTCACCGCCGCGCCAGTGGGGCGCCTGCGCGCGACCTGGCGGCAGCTTGTCGCCACCCGCTCGCTCTTCCTCATGTTCCTGCCGGGCCTGCTGCTGCTCGTCGTCTTCGAGTACGGCCCGATGTATGGCCTGCTGATCGCCTTCAAGGACTACCGGCTGACCGAGGGGGTGTGGGCCAGCCCGTGGGTCGGCCTGGCGCACTTTCAGGAACTCTTCGGCGATGACGTCGCGGTCAACGTCCTCAAAAACACCCTGATTATCAGCATCCTCAAGCTGCTTTGGGGTCTACCCGCGCCGATCATCCTCGCTCTCCTGATCAACGAGGCGCGAGCTGGACTCTTCAAGCGCTTCGTGCAGTCGGTCAGCTATCTGCCGCACTTTATCTCCTGGGTCATCCTCGGCTCGCTCGTTTACTCCCTCCTTTCGCCCAGCACCGGCATGGTCAACCTGGTGCTCAAGGCGATCGGGATCGAGCCGGTCTATTTCATGACCGAGGAGGGATGGTTCCGGCCGATTCTGGTCGCCTCCAGCATCTGGAAAGAGGTCGGTTGGGGCACCATCATCTACCTCGCCGCCCTGGCCGGCATCAGCATCGAGCTCTACGAGGCAGCCGTCATCGACGGCGCCTCGCGCCTGCAACGCATGCGCGACATCAGCCTCCCCTCGATCATGCCGGTCGTGGGCATCGTCACCGTCCTCAGCCTGGGCGGCATCCTCAACGCCGGCTTCGACCAGGTCTTCAACCTCTACAACCCGCGCGTCTACGAAGTCGGCGACATCATCGACACCTACGTCTACCGCCTCGGCCTGATCGACTTCCAATACAGCTTCACAACCGCGGTCGGCTTCTTCAAGAGCGTCGTCGGCTTCATCCTCATCCTCATCGCCAACTTCATCGCCCGCAAGGTCAGCGACGGCCGCTACGGCCTGTGGTGAGGAACGAGGCGTTAGGCGTTAGGCGTTAGGCGTTAGGAACGAGCGAATGGCGCGGTACGACACCTGGCGGGACAAAGTGCTGATGGGCGTGATTTACCTGATGCTGATCGGGGTCACGTTCATCATGCTCTATCCCTTCTGGGATCAACTCGTCCTGTCGTTGAGCACGCGGGCGCAGGCGCTCCAGGGTGGTATCCGTCTCCTGCCGTCACCGATCACCTGGGACGCCTACCGCGAGGTCCTCGACTCTCCGGAGCTGTGGAAGGCCGCCCGCAACACGGCCCTGCGCGTCATCGCCGGCACCCTCTTCGGCGTCTACATCACGGCGCTGACCGCCTATCCCCTCTCGCGCGACGAGTTCCCGCTGCGCCGCTTCTGGACGATCCTGATCGTCTTCACCATGCTCTTCTCCGGCGGGCTGATCCCAAACTACCTGCTCCGCAAGGACCTCAATCTGCTCGACAACCCGCTCGTCCTCATCCTGCCGGGGCTCTCCGCCTTCAACGTCATCATCCTGCGCAACTTCTTCCGCTCCATCCCCCCCGATCTGACTGATGCGGCCCAGCTCGACGGCGCCTCCGATTGGCAGATCTGGCGTCAGATCGTCATGCCCCTCTCGAAACCGGTCCTGGCCACGATCGGCCTCTTTATCGCGGTGGCGCACTGGAACGCCTACTTCGACGCCCTGATCTACATCACCGACCCCGACCTGACCGTGCTCCAGGTCGTCCTCCGCCGGGTGCTGCTGGAAGACCAACTCGCCCTGATGATGGGCACCGGCCCCGTCACGATTGCCGAGCAACAACGCCCCACCCCCGAAACCGTCAAAGCCGCGCTGGTCATGGTCACCACCATCCCCATCCTCCTCATCTACCCCTTCCTCCAGCGCTACTTCATCCAAGGCACTCTCCTCGGCTCGGTCAAGGAGTGAGGCTAGGCGATAGGCGTTCGGTGTTCGACGTTCGGAGGAGCGAGGAGGGAGCGAACTACTGACTACTGGCTTCTGGCTTCTGGCTACTGAAGGGAGACAGACAATGGGGTCCATGTCCAAGTCCAAGCTGACACGACGGACGGTGTTGCAGACGGCGGGCGCGGGGGCTGCCGCCTTGGGTGGCGCCGCGCTCGGCCCGGCGAGGCGACCCGCTCGTGCCGCGCAGTCGTCGCCGATGAAACTCTCGCTGGCCGTCTTCGGCACGGGGCCGGTCGACGACGACAACCTCTTCAAGCAGACGCTCGAAGAGCGCTTCGACGTCGAACTCGACCTGATGGTCTTCGACCGGCAGAACATGAAGGAGCAGATCAACCCGCGCATCGCCTCTGGCGAGATCCCCGACGTCATCATGATGAGCGACTTCGGCATGCGCTATACCGACTACGTCGAGCAGGGCGTCCTGCGCGAAGTGCCGCTCGACGCCTTCAAGCAGTACATGCCCAAGTACGTTGAGGCGACCAAGGCGTTCAACTCCCTCGTCTGGTTCGCGGTCCAGAGCGAGGAGAAGTACTGGGGCGTGCCCTACTTGCAGCCCTCACAACTCTCCCCCTTCACCGACGGCTGGCGCACCGACTGGCTGGACGCGGTCGGCATCACCGAGATGCCGCGCACGATCGAGCAGTTCGAGGAGGCCTACACCAAGTTCGTCCAGGACGATCCGGACGGTAACGGCGAGTCCAATACCTACGCCCTCACCAGCCGGGGAAAGGATGCCGCGCACTGGACGTTTGCCTCCTACTTTGGCGCATTCGGCGCCGTGCCCCACATGTGGATGCAACAAGCGGACGGCACGCTCAAGTGGGGCGGCACCGGCGAAGGAGCGCGCCAAGCATTGACGCTCCTCAACGATTGGTACAACAAGGGGCTGATCGACCCCGAGTTCGTCACCACTGATCACGCCCAGAACGTCCAGCTCTGGGCCAACGGCAGGATCGGCTACGTCACGCCGTCGAACTGGTACCGCCTCATCCCCGGCGGCGAGCACTACGACAGCGTGATGGCGGTCAACCCGGAGGCCAAGGTCGAGATGGCCTGGGCGCCACAAGGTCCGGAGGGCAAATACGGCTACTTCAACTGGGGTCCGCTCACCGGCGGCGAGTACTTCTTCGGCAATGAGCTGGGCGACGACCGCCTGGCCCAAACGCTAGAGATGTTCGAGGCGATGCTCACCGACCCGGAGCTGGCGACGCTGCTGCGATACGGCGTCGAGGGCGAGCACTGGGAGCGCGACTCCGAGAGCAACGCGATCAGGGCCATCCCACCCTACGACACGCCGGACCAGCGCGGCTCGCTCGGGGCCAACATTCAGTTCGTGCCGGTTCCGGCCATCCAGGACGACTGGGCCGGGAACAAGGTCGAGGAGTACACCGCGAAGGCGAAGGAGGGCAATCTCTCCTTCGTACCCTACGCCGGGCTGCTCGTCCCGTCCGAGGTGAGCGAGGCCGCGGCCAATCTCAACCCTATGCAGGGCCAGTGGTACCTTGACTTCGTGGCCGGTTCCCGCTCGCTGGACGACTGGGACGACTTCGTTTCCGAGTGGAACGGCGAAGGCGGCGAAGAGCTGATCGCGGCGACGAACGAGAGCGTGCAGCAGATCGAAGCGGCGCACGCCGACATCGACGCGGCGCTGGCGGAGTGATGAGCAGCCCTCACCCTGGCGCTGCGCGCCACCCCTCTCCCTTGCGAGGGAGAGGGGTACGACGGGAGCGGCGCTGCGCGCCGCAACTCCCCCTCTCTCGCGCTCGGGTGAGGGGCTGGGGGGTGAGGGCTGTTCGAGCCGCCCATGAGGTCTACGTTGGATACCCATCACCCCACCCCCATCAACTGCGCCGAGGCGATCTTTGAGCCTTTCTGGGATCAATGCCTCAGCCGTGCCGCCGGCTGGACGGTCAAACCGGGCGACGACCACGGCCTGCGCGTCTACGAGCACTGGGGGTGGCTCGCCTTCGAATGGTCGCGCCGGCCCGACGATGGACCGGCGCTCCGCATGTCGCGCGCCTATGCGCTCGATTGCACCGGCTACGATCAGCTCGTCCTCTCCCTGATGGCCCCGGAAGGCAGCCGGTGCCGAATCAGCGCGGCCACTGATCGCGGCAACGTGACCTTCGAGGCGCCACCCGCGCCCAGCAAAAAGAAGGAATGGGCGGTCAATCTCGACGGCGCGAGCACAATCCGCCGGATCACCATCGAGATCGAGGCGGCGGGCGACGGCGTCGCGACCGGCTGGTTCAACTGGCTCGGCCTACGCAACTCGGCGGTGCTGCCGGGGTATCTCCGGCGATGGCAGCGCTTCGACGCCGGCTGGCAAGGCTACTTGCGGCCGGTGGACCAAGAGCCGTCGCTCACTGCCCCAACCGGCGGCCTCATCCTCACCGCTGAGGAACTCGCGCGCATCCGGCAGCGTCACGACGCGTTTCTGGCGGAGCACGGGACGTCGCCCATCGTCAAGGCAGCCGAGGAGGCCCGGCAGGTTCCGCCAGAGGATCTGATCGGCGAGTATGTGAACTTCTGGGACGACACCCGGTTCTGCCGCGAACGCGACCACGACCGCGTTCTCCTCACCCACGGCGGCAACGCGGCCTTCGCCGGCGCGCTGCTGGGCGACCCCGGCACCCTGCGCCTGGCCGCGCGTTACGCCATGGCACTCGGTATGTGCGGGAAGTGGGACGACGGTCCGGTCGGCTCCTTCCCCGGCAGCACCTTCGAGCTGCGCGGCTTCGTCCACTCCCTCTGCATGGTCGACGTCAGCATCGCCCTCGACCTCGCCGGCGAGTGGTTCACCGATCTCGGCCGCGACTACCTCCTGCGTCGCATCGCCGAAGAGGGCGAAGGCATGATCAACTACGCGTCCTGGCGCCACGAGTACATGCACCACTGCAACCAGATCGCCTGGTTCTCCCCCGGACGCCTCTACGGCTACCTGATGCTGGAACGGGACCTGCCCCGCGTCCGGCCTTACACCGACCTGGCGATGCAGGATCTCGTGGCAAATGTGGAGGAAACCATCCTCCCGGACGGCGGGTACGTCGAAGGGCCGACCTATTTCTTCTGGGTCGCCCGCTGCGCCGCGCTCGCCCTGCACCTCTACGGACGGGCACGCGACAAGACGCTCGCCGGCTTGATGCCCGCCGCCTTCGCGCGATCGGCCGCGTTTGGGGCGGCCATCGCCTCGACCGACGACGCCCTCGACATGATCCCGATCTGCGACGCCCAGAAGGATCTGGTCCGCGCCCAGGATGGCCTGGCGATGCTCGCCGCACGCTGGCCGGAGAGCCAATGGACCACCCTCTATCGCAAGACAGTCGCCCGCGGCGGCGGCTTTCCGCACACCCCGCTCGCCTGCCTCCTCGACGAGGAAATCCCCGTGGACGGTCCGCCGCCACCGGCGCTGACCTTCCTGCCCGACACCGGTCTCCTCGCCTCGGTCCGCCGGCTGGGCAACGAGACCGTGAAACTATTGATCCTAGGCAACCAGGCCGGCGCCAGCCACACCCACGAAGACAAGGGAAGCTTCGTCCTCGAGTTCGCCGGCGAGACCTTCGCCATGGACCCCGGCAGTTGCGACTACTCCAGCCCGCTCTCCCTCGACGTCAAGCACGCGCAGCGCCACTGCATGCTCGTCCCGGCCGGCCTCGCCGAACGACCCCGGCCCACGAACCCGATTCCGGCCAGCATCACCCCGCGCGGCGACGGCGACGACCGCCGCTTCTCAGCCACCATCGACGCGACCCCCGGCTGGGAAAGCTACTACCGGCGCTGGGTCCGCACCTGGGACTCACCGGCGCCGGACCTGTTGTCGATCCGCGACGATTACGAGCTGGGGCACGGCGGCGCCGTCGAGTTCCTCTGGCAGACGAAGCGCGACGTGCAGGTCGACGGACACCGCATCGTCCTCACCGGCCACCGCGGCGACGTCGCCATCACCGCCCCAGCCGACACGACGATCCGCGTCGACGAACTCCCCCTCTACGGCGGCGCCATCCAACGTCGCATCGCCATCCGCAAGACCGCCCCAGCCGGCGACCTCACCGTCACCGTTCGCTTCCATCCACATTCGTAACCACCTCGACGGTATCCTCTCCGCGAGCCGGGCGAGTCGGTGACTCGCCCCATAGGCATCAAGATAGGAACTTCCGCTCTCCGCGCGGTGGGGTGCGCCCCCTCGTCATGCTGAGGCGCAGCCGAAGCATCCCCCGGCGAAGCCGTCCCGTCGGGCCGCCCATGCGCTGCGCGCGGG
>JBOGUE010000079.1:0-3365 GCA_050695955.1 Thermomicrobiales bacterium
CGTCGAAGGTGGCGAGGTATTCGTCCAAATCATCCGAGCGGCTAAGCCGCTTGTTTTGCTCGGCCATGCCGCTCCTCCGCGTCCCCTTAAATCACTACTCCGAAGAGACGAACCTCCTCGTAGGGGCAAGTCGCCATGCCTGCCCGCGTCCGAATGCCGACGCCTTGGCCATCGTACCAGGGCAGACATCGCCCAGAGGGCACCCCGTCTGCCCCTACACGACCGTGTTGTCCGCGGGCCAGCTCATATGCCGATCATCCTATATGGGGCGATCCGGCGTCACACGGCCGGAACCGATTGCGGACGGGCGGCCAGGAGGAGATCGACGGCGAGGTCTCCGGTGTGGCGGCCACGGTCGATGAGGGGTGGGAGGCGCTCGTCGATGTTGGCTTTCAGCTCGCGGCGGCGGTCCCAGGAGCGATCGACGAAGGCGAGGAGCTGGCCGGCGTTCATCTGCTGGATGGGGAGCGCGGGGATGTCGAGGGCACGGACGAAGCCGCCAACCTTCGAAGCGTACGGCAGCGGCACGAAGGGCACGCGGGCCAGGGCGGCGAAGATGAGGAAGTGCAGGCGCATACCGATGGCGAAGTCGAACCGGGAGATGAGGCTGAGCATCTGGCCGGAGGTGTAGGCGCCCTTGAGGACGTGCGCCCGCTCCGGGTTCGCCATGCGGGAGACAACCGCGTGGGCGTGCTGGAGGTCGATGCGGCGCTCCAAGGGGACGAAGGCGACCGTCGCGTCGAGTCGCTCGACGAGGTAGTCCGACGTGTTGGCCAAGAGGCTGTGGTAATGGCCGGCGTCGAGGTCAGGCGCGGCCGGTCCCGGTTCCCGAATCGAAAGTCCAACCACGCGGTGGGCGCCGGCGAATCCCTCGGCCACGATCGCATCGGCCGCAACCGGTTCGGGCTCCATCAGCAACGCGGGGTCTGCCGTGACGTGAATCTCCGGCATGACGCCGATATCCTCCAGGACCAAGCGGGCCGACGACTCCCGCACCGTGATCAGGTCGACACGATTGAGGACGTCGAGGACCAGGCGGCGACTCTCCCGACTGACCAGGGGCCCGACGCCGATTGCCCAGGTCATCACCGGGACGCCGAGGTCCTTGGCGATTTGCGCTTCCCGCAGGAACTGGCGAACGTCGGGGTCGAAGAGGATGCCGCCACCGCCGAGGATGAAGAGGTCGAGCGAGCGCAGCTCGTCGGCAACCTCCGCCCGGCTCAGATCGCGGACCGGCACGGCGCGCTCGACGTCGTGCCGGCGCAGGGTGTCGTCCGGGTTCAGGCTGAAGACGGTGATCTCGACCGGCAGGCGCCGGCGCAGCTCGTGGATAACCTCGCGCAGGATCGCCTCGTCGCCGAGGTTCATCCCGCCGTAGGACCCCGAAATGCCGATGCGATAGCGGGTCTGCTCCATAGAGTCCGGCCTCCTCGCCGTAGTCCGCTTGCGTCTCCCGTGGTCCGGCGCGGGGCCGGCGGAGGGAAAAGCGGCGACCCGCGACCTCCGCGTCGCGGCTCGAAGAGTGTCAATCAGTGCCGGTCCCCCAACGCGACGGGCGAGCCCAAGGCTCGCCCGCGCATCTGCTTCCCCAGGGAACCGGGGTCCTTGCAAGTCTACACGTTGCCCGGCCCGATCTGTATCCCTTCTGTTAAAGCGGGGCGGGGCGAGATCGGCCGCGGCGATGGACGTGCGACGCGGCCGAGCCTGTCGCGTGTTGCCCACAGGCGGCGCAGCGCGATCCAGCCCTGACCGGCGACGACGCCGATACAGACGACCACCAAGAGCAGTACCGGCAAGAGATAGCGGGCGTACTCGACACCCATGGAGACGATGATCATCAACGCTTGGCCGCCGAAGACGAAGGCGGCCAAGGCATGGGCACTACGCAATCCACGCCGGGCGAGGAGGACGACGAGCAACTCGAGCCCGACGACGGCGACAGCCAGATCGAACCCATTGTCTCGCCAGGCATCCGGCAGACCGATGCCAGAGTGTTGCTCGACTTCATCGACGATCCGTCCGGTCGCGCTGAAGCGGGCTCCCAGTTCGTCGCCAACGCGACGGAAGGCGTCCGGCAGGCCGTTGACTTCGGCCGGCGGGAAGGCCGCCGCTTGCCTGCGGAACGAATCGGCGCGGAACGCGAAGAGGTCGTAGGAGTGGTTGATCGGGGAAGTCCAGGTAAACGGGTAGACGGCGACGAAGACGACAAAAGCAATGAGCGGCACGGCGAGGAGCATCCAACCGAGCCGGCGCCCTGGCAGCGTCGCTCCGCGACGGCTCCGCCACCACCGCTCCACGAGGAAGAGCGCCCCCAACCCGGCCAGTGGCAGCGCCAAGAGCAACGGGCTGAGCTTTGTGGCGCCGCCAAGTCCGAGGAGCGTGCCGAGCATGATCGCGCGTGGCCAGGTCGGACGGTCGGCCAATCGATAGGAGGCGACGGCGGCGAGGGCAATGAGGAGCATCAGGAGCGGGTCGCTCCAAGCGCGGGTCGCCGTGTCCTCCAGCATCGGGTGGACGGCGAGGGCGAGGGCGCCGATCACACCGCCGAGCCGGTTCGTTAGGCGTTTGCCGATGAAATAGACGGCGACGACGGTCAGGCCGGCGATGACGACGTTAGTGCGGCGGGCGGCGCGCAGGTCGCCCGCCGACGGCATGTGGCCGCGGGCGGCGTTCCAGGCATCGTCGCGGTCCATGATCCAGTAGCCGTTGGTGGTGGCGTCGCGGCCCTGAAGCAGCAGGCCGAGGCCGAAGACATAGCCGGCGAACGGCGGTTGACCGCGCATTCGGTAGTTCTCATCGTACGAGCGATAGCGGATGGGGTAGCCCTCGTCTTGCCAGCGCGGACCGAGCGGATCGCTCCATTCACGCAGGAGGTTGACGCGGTAGATCCAGCGGGCCTCGTCGCGGTGGAAGGGGGTTTCGTCCACGGCGGGGAGGATGAGCCAGAGGGTGAAGGCGAAGAGGACGGCGGCAATGAGGGGGTCGCGAGTGACGAGGGTCCGTAGGTGGGTCGGACCAATGCGGCCAGCGGGCGCCTCCCCAATCATCGGACCATTGCGGCAATCGGACGCCGCCCTGGACTGAAGTCCGGGCTCAGTGACGGAAGTCGGATGCATCCGACTGACAGCGGACCGGGTGTTCCATATTGTGCGGTGAAAGGAGTTAGCCACGAGGTTGTGCCTGGCTGATTGGACGACGGGGGGACATGCCTTCTGGATGCTCCACGGGCGAAGCGCGCACCGCACTTGACAGGCGCGGCCACGAGCGTAACGTAAGCAGACCGGTTCTGGTCTCATTGTTCATCGTATCGTCGCACGTCGGACGGTGGGTTGCCATGGAGCTGTTTGAGCGCGAGGCAGCCCTCG
>JBOGUE010000080.1:0-4940 GCA_050695955.1 Thermomicrobiales bacterium
CTGTTGGTACTGCCTGAAGAGGGCACGCCGATTCGAGACAGCATGCAACGCATCGCGCTCCAGTTGCCAGCGCGAGGCCATCGTATCTCCGCCGTGGCGGCCGGTCAGCTGAAGCAGCACTCATAGAGGCCTGGTGCACAGCACGTCAGTCGTTGGCTCGTAGGGCGGTAGCACGGCGGCGCCGACAATGGTCTCGGTCGCCTCTGCACGGTGACGTTCCACCGCCTGCCCCACTTCGTCCAACTTTTCAGCGCTGCCGCCAAGTGCCGCGAGCAGCACGTCGTCATCACTCGCCTCAATCGTTTCCACGCTGGACAACCCGGGCCGATGGAGCTGTAAGTAGTCGCCGCGGGTGACGCTTGAACCTGCAAGCCGAGCCAGATCAACGAGCTGGCCAGGACCCTCAGTTCGAGCCGCGTCAGCAGCCGCACCTGCCGCTCGGCGAGGTCGAGTCCTGGATGCGGCAACTCAGCCACCCGCACACCGCACAACGGTGGGCAGCAGGTCACACGTCCGCGTCGCTACGCTGCGCACCGGACCCGCCGCACCATCAACGCGGCCGCCAAACTGGGTCAACACCTCTTCGATCTGCACCATCAGGCGATCCGTGATCCACAAGAGGCACGCCACCGTCTTCTTCGCGCGCAGGGTGACCTGGTGGAGGTCCCCGACGGCCCGCTGCATGACCGACAAGACGGTCGGCGCTACGCCTTGCCGGCGCAGCTCGGAACTCCACGTCTGCGGCACTTTCTGCGTGCTCCTCCAGTTGAGGGGGCAGAGCACTTGATCGAGTTCAACGGTCAACTGGGTGGCGGCGATGCGCGTCGGGTCGGTGATGCTCGACGCATTCACCGGGCCGAGGGTGTCGACCAGGTATCGCGCGCCGAGTTCAAGATCGAGGAGCTGTGCAGGGTCTTCGACCTCTCATGCCCGCCGGCGGAGTTGCGGAGGACCTGGGAGCCAGTCCCGGCGGCTGGACCCGCATCGTGCGGCGCGGCGGCCTCACGGTCTCGGCAGTCGATCCCGGCGAGCTCGATCCACGTGTTGCCACCGATCCTGGGGTTCACCACGTCAGGAGAACGGCGGGGCGGTTCCTTGCCGAGACCGGTGTCGTCTTTGATCTGGTGCTGAATGACATGCAGATGGTCGCCGGGTTGTCGCGCCAGGTCATGCTGGAGGCGGCGCGGCGACTGAAGCCGGGAGCTCGCCATCATGACCCTGAAGCTTTCGCCGCACGATCCCCTCAAGACGTCAACAAGGCATGCGCGATCCTCGCGCGATCGTCCGACGTCCTCTTTGCAAGGCAGCTGTACCACAGCCGCAACGAAATCACAGTCGTCGCGCGGCGCCGCAGTCGCGCGATCGCGGTGCCGTGCGGCGGCCCTACCCCTTAGGCCGGCCTCCCCGCGATCCGTGCAATCGCGAACGGCTTCAACCTTAGCGCGCGCGTTCCGTCGATGAAGTCGAGACGTTCCCCTTCAGCTCCCGCCAGGAAACCAGGATCATTCATCGCCACTGACGCGGTCGTTTCGTCAAGGTAGCGGACAGTCGCGTTGGCGAGCGACGGGAACGAGACGGTCACCACCCGTTCTTCGTCACAAAAGCTCGCAACGAGGAGGAGCATGCGGTCGGCGGTTTGAACGGAGAGCGCCTCCGTGGCCAAGGGGTCGGCCAATGCGATCGGGAGGAGGGTACCGCCGCCGGCCCCAGCCAGCACGGCAAAGATGTGATAAAGCGGGAAGAGTTGGCCAGGCCTCGACGGAAAGAGAAGTCGCCGTGTCAACTCGCCCCTTCGCTCCATCAGACCGCGCCAGCCGGTCGTCTCATAGTAGGTCAGTGCGGCGGCGCCGGCTGACGCGAGACGATGAATGCTGCCGACGGTCCAACCCGCGCCCAGAAGGGAAAGCTGACGAGGATCGACCTCGGGCGGCAGCTCGTGCAAGCTGGTGGCGGGCTGATGACCGGTGGCATTCGGGTTGAAACGAGGACGGAGGGTGATGGGACCGACTGCCAACGGCATGTCGCCGGCCAACGCCCGTGCGCTCCGAACCGTTTCGGCCTGCGCGGCCAGTGTCTCGATCAGCGAAAGGTTGTCAAACGCATGCACCTGCGGATTGAGGGTGTAGGCGCCGACCTCCATCGCGTCGAGCGGCAACCGGTCTGCAGCCCGATTGAACTCGGTGAAATAGGCACGCGTGCCGCCGCCGATTAGCGCCTCAATTCCCGCCCCTTTGAAGACGGCGCGGACGAGTTCCAAGGTCGCTCCATCGGTGTCGAGATCCGCGCGCGGAAAGACAACCTCCTCGTTGGTCGGGGGAAAGGCGACGATGCGGGCAACATGGGCTTTTGCCTCCACCAAGAACGATGCCAGGCGAACGAGATTCGCTTGTTGGGGCGCGACGACGACCGCCACCTGAAGGCCCGTTGCAAGCGCCACCGCTTCCTCGACGGCGCGTTGCGCCCGCTCCTCCCATGCGGCGGACGAGAGATCGACGTCGACATGGAGATGGGCGGGTCTCAGGCGCCGCAGGCGCGATTGCTGTTCGTCATCCAGTCGTTCTCCATGGTGGGCAACTTCGAAACCGATCGCCGGGAGGGACCCACCCGGCGT
This sequence comes from Thermomicrobiales bacterium, assembly GCA_050695955.1. Classification (GTDB taxonomy): domain Bacteria; phylum Chloroflexota; class Chloroflexia; order Thermomicrobiales; family UBA6265; genus JBOGUF01. Next base: position 2,612 of record JBOGUE010000080.1, read on the forward strand.
CGCGCCGACCGTGACGTCCGCTTGGGTCGATTCGCTGCCGGCGGGCGTGGTCCGGACTCTCCCCTCCACCGACAGTGTGACGTGCTGGACGATGCGCTGCGACGGCTGGACCAGGACGGGATACGGCAGCCGAAGCGGTGTGCTATAGGTCTTGTACGACGCATCGGTCCAGTTCCGCTGATCCTCCATCTCGAAGAGATCGCCATCGAACGTGAGGCGGACCCCAACGTCCGCGTCGATCCGATGTGCGATCCAGCGCATGTCAATGAACGGCTGATGCGGCGAGATCAGTTCGGGGAATTGACCCTCGACGGAGCCGTCCGAAGTGCCCACGATGACCGGCGTCCCTGCCAGGGCCATCGGGTGCAGGATGCAGAAGCCGATGCGGTTCCGGTAGAAGGCTCGCCGCGGCGCCCCGTCCATAGCGTAGCTGACGGTGCCGTCCGGCTGGCCTTCGATCACGCCCTCCCAGACGAAGTTAACGTCCCCCTGGATATGCGCTGCCGTGAAGCGCACTCGAAACTGGTCGCCGCCGCCGTCGACGTCGTATGCGGTGTAGCGCGGCTCGATCGTGCTCCAGTTCCGGTCACGCACCGCCATGTACAGGCGGCGGATCACCTCGACGCCATTGACTGTGACGTAGCGCAGGTCGCCGCGTTCGAGCACGGCCGTAACCGGGCCGGCACGGAGGAGACGCCGATTGGGCAGCGGCTCATCGACGCCATAGCGGAGGAGCTGAACGGACATGTCCGGTCGGGTTGGCTCGGTTTGGGTCATGGGAGCTCTTCTCCGGTGGGGGGCGCGGGGTCGACGGGGGAGGCCCGCGCCAGGGCCTCGCGCAGCCGGTCGGCGGCGGAGGCCATATGCGCCTCCATGGCGGCCGAGGCGGCGGCGGGATCGCCTTGCACGATCGCCTCGAAGATCGGGACGTGCTCGACGTAGGAGGTTCGCGTCTGTCCCATCGAGGAGATGACGCGCCGTATCCAGGCGCGGAGGAGCGCCTGGACGTTCGACAGGATGTCACGGAGAACGGCGTTGCGCGCGGCCTCGGCGACGCGAAGATGGAAGGCAACGTCCGCTTCGACGAACGCGTCGTCAGACGCGTGCTCCATCCGGAGGAGTAGGCGTCTCAGGTCCTCGACGTCGCGCTCATCTCGACGCGAGGCGGCCAGACCGGCGATAACCGTCTCGATCTTCTGCCGGGCCTCGACTAGGTCCATCGTCCGCTGCTCTCCCAGGAGCAACCCCCACTCGATCACCTCCGGCAAGAGGGCAGCGTTTGCCTTCCGCAGGTAGGTTCCGTCCCCGTGCCGGACTTCGACCAGGCCGATCAAGGAGAGCGATTTCAGCGCCTCGCGCATGGCGGATCGGGCGACACCGAACGCCTCGGCAAGCTGCCGCTCTGATGGCATCCGATCGCCCGGCTCGATCTGACCGGAGAGGATGAACTCGACCAGGCGCCGGGCTACCTGGGTGGCCAGCGGCTCGCGCCTGATCGGGTCAATGTTGGCAAGCTTCGAGTCCATGGCGGACGCCCTCACCCCTACGCCCCTCTCTCGGCACCCGGCAGAGGGGGTGCCTGATCCGCGGCGCGATCGCGCCGAAGCTCCGCGAGCAGCTCATCATCGCGGCGTGTGCGAAACGCGTCGAGCTCGGCCTTGTCAAAGGGCAACCAGCGGTCCAGGTCGCGCAGCTCCGTAGCGGTAGAGAGCACCGGAAAGAGATTAGCTGCGACACGGGTGAATGTATCCGGGCCACCCAGGGCGGCAGTCTGAAACGGACCGGTTAGGCGCCAGCGGCGGGCGAGCCCATCCCGCACGATCTCATCGACCGTTTCTGGCGTCGCCACGCCGCTCTCGACAATCCAGGCGGCCTCGCGGAGCAGCGCCAGCTGCAGCCGGTTCCAGACGAAACCGGGCACATCGCGCATCACGCGGACAGGGCGTTTACCCAGGCTGCGCAGCGTCTCCGCCACGGCGGCAAGGCGGCCCGGCGCGGTCTCCTCGCCGCTGATGACCTCGACGAGCGGCATCAAGAGCGGCGGGTTCCAGTAGTGCGTGCCGAGGGTGCGATCCGCCGCGCTCGCCGCCTCGCCGATCCGCGTGAGGCTGATGGACGAGGTGTTTGATGCGAGCGTGGCACTCGGAAAGCGCGCGGCGGCTTGGCCAAGCACATCCCCTTTTGCCGCCAGGTCCTCGACGACTGACTCGACAACGAGGTCGGCGTCCTGGCCGGCCTCATCCAATGCGCCGACGGTCCGAATCGCCTTGGCGGCGGCGGCGACCCGCTCAGGCGCGTGGAGCCCCAGGGTTCTCACGAGGTCTAGCGC
>JBOGUE010000081.1:0-6620 GCA_050695955.1 Thermomicrobiales bacterium
CCGATCGTCACCGTGCGAGCGACGATGTCAAGGGTCGCCCGCGGCTCGGTCGGCTCGCTCAGCGTGCCGAGACCTGTCAACGAAATCTGATGACGCTGCCCGCTCTGACCGAGCTGGAACGTGCTACCGTCGACGGTGAAGGGCGCCGCGCTTGTCAGCGTGAAGTCGCCCGAGCCGTCGGCAATCCCCTCTTGCGCGGCGTAGACGGAGATGGTGCTGCGGAACGCTAGATCGGCCTCGGCGATCTCGTCGCCGCTAAAGAAGGACTCCGGCGTCGCGAAGGACGCGCCCGCGTTCTCGTTGAAGAAGAACTGGAGCGTCCCCTCGGCGCTCACGGCGAAGATGCGCTCCGCCAAGACGAAGCGGTTGAGCATCGTCGCCGAGCCAAAGACGGTGAAGCGCGCGGTCGACTCGTTCCAGTTGGCCGGGTCAGGATCGGTGAAGAGCGCCGCGGTTTCCATGCCTTCGACGTGGTTCAGGTAGCCGAAGAGCGAGAAGTCGCCGCCGCGCTGCTCGATCTTGCCCATGATCCAGATCGCGGCGCCGCCGTCGACGCTGACGCCGACGACGGTTGGCTCACCGGTCGCGACCGGTGCTTCCACCGGCGCCACGGGGCTCGCCGCTGGAGTCGCTTCCTCAGGCTCTTCCGCCTCGGCCTCCTCAGTCGCCTCTTCTTCCGGCTCGGCCTCGCCTTCGGCCTGCTCCTCCGCGGCAACCACCTCGACGGCGGCCGTCATCCGGGGATGGATGGTGCAGGAGTAGGCGAAGGAGCCTTCCTCCTCAAAGGTGAACGAGAAGCTGCCGCCCGGATCGATCACGCCGGAATCGAACGTGCCGTCCTCGGCCGTCACGGTGTGCGGCGCGGTGTCGTTGTTCGTCCAGGTCACGGTCGTGCCGACCGCGACTTCGACCGACCCCGGGGCGAACGCGAAGTCGATGATACTGACCGCGACTTCTTCGCCTTGGGCGTCAATCGTCGCCGGCCGCACGAGCGGCACGGCCAGTGATAGAACCCACAGCAGCGGAACGACGAAAAGCAACCGTCGCATATGCCTCCCTCCTCTTGGCGCAAACACCGGGCATCCTTCCCTGCCGGCGGCCACGCGCCGCCAGCCTTCGACACCCCGATTCTGCGCCGCGCGTGGGGAGGACGCATCGGCAAGATCACCGATTCGCGCTTGGCGAATCAGCTAGGTATGTGGCCAAGGGAGTCGCTGTTGATCGGTGCATTCATGGCGACTGTCGATGCCCGCGGCAATTCAATCAGCCGACGGACCCACCACCCTTGATTCCGCCGCGCGTCAGTTCCGCGGGATCAAGCAGGCGGTCGAGTTCCCCCGGCGAGAGATCGGTCATTTCCGCGGCGACCTCCTTGACCCGGCGCCCCTCGGCGTAGGCCCGCTTGGCGATCTTCGCACCGAGCTCGTAGCCGATGATCGGGTTCAACGCCGTCACCATGATCGGGTTCTTCTCGACGAGATCGGCGATGTCCGCCTCGTTGACCGTGAATCCGGCAACGGCCTTATCGGCCAGCACCCGCGAGACTGTCGTCAGCAACTCGATTGCCTGGAGCAGGTTGTGGGCGATCACCGGCAGCATCACGTTCAACTCGAAGTTGCCATGCTGGGCGCCGACCGTCACCGCCGCGTCATTCCCCATCACCTGGGCGCAGACCATCATCGTCGCTTCGCAGATCACCGGGTTGATCTTCCCCGGCATGATCGAGGAGCCAGGTTGCAAGGCAGGGAGGACGATCTCGCCAAACCCCGCTTGCGGACCACTGTTCATCAGGCGCAGATCGTTGGCAATCTTCATCAAGCCGACCGCGTATGTCTTGAGCTGGCCGCTCAGTTCGGCCGCGGTGTCCTGCGTTGCCTGTGCCGCGAAGTGGTTTTCCGCCTCGATGAACGGCACGCCGGTGCGCTCCGCTAACCGCGCCGCCATGCGCCCGCCGAACTCCGTGTGGGCGTTGATGCCGGTGCCGACCGCCGTACCACCGATCGCAAGCTGCGCCAGGCGCGGCAGCGACGCCTCGATCCGCGCCCTGGCCAGCGCCACCTGAGCGGCCCAGCCGCCGACCTCCTGCCCGACGCGCACCGGCGTCGCATCCATCAGGTGGGTGCGGCCTGTCTTGACGATCTCGTCGGTTTCGGCCGCTTTCTGTTTCAGCGCTTCCTGCAGGTGGGCCATCGCCGGCAGGAGCCGTTCGGCGACGTCGAGGTAAGCCGCGACGTGGATCGCCGCCGGGATGACGTCGTTGCTGCTTTGGCACATGTTGACGTCGTCGTTCGGGTGAACCGGCGCTCCACCGCCGGCAATGTGTGCCGCCCGGCTGGCAATCACCTCGTTCGCGTTTATGTTGGTCGAGGTGCCGGAGCCGGTCTGAAAGATGTCGATGGGAAACTCACCGTCCCAACGACCTTCGGCGACCTCTTCGGCCGCGGTGACGATCAGCCGCGCCTTTTCGCCGTCGAGCAAGCCCAATTCGGCATTGACTTCCGCCGCGGCGCGCTTAATGAGGCCAAGGGCACGCAAGAAGGCGCGCGAGAAATGGATGCCGCTGATCGGAAAGTTCTCGACCGCCCGTGCCGTCGTCGCCCCGTACAGCGCCTCCGCCGGAACTCGCATCTCGCCCATGCTGTCCCGCTCGGTGCGGAACTGCTGGGCCGTCGTCTGGCCCGCCATGCCCGTTGCATCCACCATGCCGCGCTCCTTGCCCCGCTCTCCTTACACACACAAGCGTCATGCCCGGAGGATTGTACCCAACGCGCACTGGCGACGTTGCGCGCCACAACCGCATGGGCATCGCCTGGACAGACGTCAACACCACCCATCGCCGTGGGTTTCACTGGACGACAACATGGGCGATGGCCGCCAGAGTTGCCGAGGCGATCGCGTTGTCGCCTTGGTCACCTCCTCCATTGCGCACAATTTCCTTCGCCTGACGATTGCCGAACGACGTTGTTGCTGTCAACGAATCAACGGCCATACACGTCAATAGCCATACGAATTTAGGCAATCTTCATCGGCTATTTCGCCAATTCGTGGCATTCTGTAAAGTTAGGGGTTGACTCTCGGGCACTCACGGCGGTAGGATTTGTCCGCGGACGCCAGCCTACGGCGACCGGGCCCGGCAGTTGCTGATAACCGGGACCGTGGTGTCGTCTGCGCTCGCAAGCAACCAACCAACCAACACCAGGCCGCTCGGCGCGATGGGGCGCGCCACGGCATCTCCAGCGACGGGATCGGACGCGTTGAGCGATGGGGGGGAACGCGTGAATACCCGACAGTGCAGCACGTGCACCTATTTCTCGCCAGGTTCGCCCGGTTTTCTGCCGGGGTCGGAGGCGTTTACCGGCCGGTGCCTCCATCCCTCGCGTCAACTGCCGTGCGAGCCACAACCCTGGGTGCGCAACCGGGAACTCCCCTGCCGCCTCAAATGGGACGATGATCTCTGGGAGCCGTGCGGGTTCGAGGAGGATCAACTCCTCGACATCCGTAGCCTTGATCCGGACGAGCCTGGCTCCGGCTTCAACGGATCCCCGCGCAATATCCTCCAGCGCCTGCTCATCATGAGCGACCTACCACCCGCTCCCGCCATCCGTGACGAATGGATTGGAGCGGCGATCGGGACGGATCTCTTGCATCTTCTCTGGCTGCGACGGAGGTAGTCCCGCCGAACGCGGGAAGCCCCTCCGGCACTGTGGCACCGACGCCGCGAACCACAGCCGAGGAGGAGCTTCTTCGATTGCGTCTGGGATTCACCCCGGAGTCGAATTGTCGAGTGAACTCGATCCTATCCCATCCGCGTCGTATGCCGCGGCTCGACGACCACGACCACCCGCTGGTCCCGCGGGTTATGCCATGGGTACGTTGCAACCCCGAGATACTTCTGTGCCATCGAGTTGATGAACGCGATATCCGGGTCCGGATCGACGCGGACGACCTTCCCGCGGATTTCAAGGTAGCGGTATGGGTTTTCGGGATCGACGATCGAGAGGGCGATCCGTGCATCGCGCTCGAGGTTCTTGATTTTCTGCCGCGTCGTCGTCTGGCTGAAGGTCAGATACTGCCCATCCCAGCCGAACCAGACCGGATTCACTTGCGGCTCGCCTTTCGGCCCGATAGTGGCGACCTGCGCCAGCGCCTTCGACTCCAATAGATCGGCGTGCGTCGCCGGAATTGCGGCCTGTTCCACCTTAATCGACATGCGTGCCTTCTCTCCCTTCGTCCTCGGCGTCAACTTGACCGGTTGCCTCCGCGGCGACGATGCCAGGGGCATTCCCATCTCTGGTCTTGACTAACGAATAATAAGCGAATTGTCCGAAGTAAGTCAAATTCGACGTCAGCACCCTTGACGGCGAATGTCGCCCCGTAATGCTGATATCGGCCATGCGGTATGATCGACCCGAGCATGCGGCGTCGCACGCGCATGCTCCGGCCTCTACGGTTTGTTGCATCGATTCAGGTGACACCATGGCGCTTCGGTCTCAGAACGCGACACTTGCAGATCCCGCCATGGCAGAACTTCGACGGCGATTTGTCGTTCGAGACCCGGTGGCCGTCGAAGAATACTTGGCAGTTCATACCGAAGTTTTGCCATTGCTCTCAACGGCGGCCACTTATCTGCGAACCGCTTTTCCGACGGATTCTTCACTTGTTCTCGACGTTTCGGCCGACTACGAGGGCGAGGGCGTGCGCGATCTGTACGTGCGCATCCGGACGCAACTGGAATTCGACGATGCGCTGGAACGACTGGCGCGATTCAATGAGCGCTGGTGGCGGCGCGCGTCGGTTGACGCGCCCGATTCACTTCACTTCACGACCGAATATGTTTAACCATGTTTGACTGGCGTCGGTTTCGTGATCTGGCCGAGGAACTGGCTGAGAGGCAAGCTGACGAAGCTGCCCAGCGATCGGCGATCAGCCGCGCCTATTACGCCACTTACAGCACGGCCGCGCGGTATCTGATCGAGAGTATGGTCCTCACATCGGGATCAATTAACCATCGATCGGTGTGGCAAGCATTCGCCGACCCATCGGACCACGAACGCTGGTCGATACGAGCGTGGGGGGTCGTTCTCAAGGACACTCGGGAGATGGCCGACTATCGAGCGCAATCGCCATCAGATCTTTCGAAGAAAGGCGAAGAGTCTCCGCGGCTCTCTCGGCACTTGATTGATTTGCTTGATCGACTCCCGGCCAAATCCTCATAGGCCACGCCTCTTCCGGGTCACGGACAACCGCGCCTGGGGCGCTCATCCACAGCTCGAAACCGCTCCGTGGAGCATCACGGATCCTGGGCAGAAAGGAACTGTCCCGCCTCGATCATTTCGATCGAGGCGGGATTATGACGGTAGATTTACATCTCTTGGCGGCGGACGTCGTACCGGACGAGGATGTTCTGCGAACCATCCCACGTGCGCGTGTCGATGAGCCGAAGCGAAACGGGCGGCTGGCCGTCGAATGCCGGCGTGCCCGCGCCTAATACGACGTGGCCGATCATCAGGTGGAGTTCGTCAACCAGATCATGCGCCAGCAAATCGTTCCAGAGTATGTGGCTGCCAAAAACCAGGATGTCTTTGCCGGGTTGGCGTTTGAGTTCGGCAATCTGCTCGTGGGCATCTGCTCGGCTGACGATGCGAGTGTTGTGCCATGGGTCCGTCTGCTCCGCGGTCAGCGTGTCTGATATGACGACCTTGTCGATGGCGTTATTGAGCCGTGATATCTCCCGCTCAGTGGGCGTGACGGTGGGATCATCTGCCACGGTCGGCCAGTATCCCCTGAACAACTCGAATGAAACACGTCCCAGCAGCAACGTATCGGCCGCGCAGCCGTTCGGCGTTGTAGAGGTCAAATGGACCGCCCATCGGCAGGACCATGACATTCTTGCCTGGCCCCTCGTAGTAGCCATCCAACGACATGATGTTGGCGACAATGAGTTTACGCATAACATACCCCTCCGTTGTGTTGGTCACGCGGCGTTTGTTACCGACCGTCGGTACGCCTCGCAGGTTAAGAGTCGCCACCGGCCCGAAATCCATCGCTCCGATCGACGATCCACTCCGCCGTGTGGCTCCTCAAGCAGTCCGAAGTAGCGGCGCAGGCTAGGGTCGAGGCACCCGGTGATCTCCAAGATCCGTCCGGCGCGCAGGCTCAGCACGTTGATTGCGCCGAGCCGGAACCGGTCGCCGGCCGGTTCGCCCTGGGAGCAGGCGAAGGCCAGTTGCCCGTTCGCCTGGATCGGCGCCAATCGCCAGGGGGTGGCGAACACCCGCTCGGTCAAGAACCGGCCGACGTCCTCGCGGCCGAGGAACCACGCGGGCAGCGGCGGCATGGTGAACCTGGCGTCTTCGGCCAGCAACGCCAGAAGGGCCGCCAGGTCGGCCCGCTCCCAGGCGGCCACGAAGGCGTCCACCAGCTCGCGCCGGCCGTCGGCTCCGAGCGCCTCCAGCTCGGCCCGCTGGCTGGTCCGCGGCACCCTCTGGTCGACCGCCTTCCTGGCGCGCTGCAGCGCGCTGTTCACCGCGGCGGGCGTGGTGTCCAGGATGCGCGCGACCTCGGCGGCGGAGAACTGCAGCACGTCCCGCAGGATCAGCACCGCGCGCTGGGTGCCGGGC
>JBOGUE010000082.1:0-4165 GCA_050695955.1 Thermomicrobiales bacterium
GACCGCGTGTCGGCTATCATACCCCGAAGACGGGGCGCCTTTGTGCCCATCCAATCCACCAACACCCACCTTCTGTCGATGAATACGATTCGGTCAAGCAATGAGTGTGCCGGAGAACAACCTTCAACAGGGAAACGGACGAGTCACGGCCGCGCTCGGCGCCAGCGCCCAGGGCGTCCTCCCCTTTGACTCGCGGGCTGACCTGATCGCCGCGATACTGGCAATGGCTGCCAATGGGACCGGTGCAAACTGTGCATTTCTCGCTCGCTCAGCGGGCGACTTCGAATGGCATGTTGAGGCAACGCACAACGAACCCATCGGCAGCACTTTTGTGCCAGGCGCCGTTTTCCGCATGCAGGATCATTCTTCGTTCCAGCAGGAGATCGTCGTCGAGGGCGCCACCATCGGCCAGAGCCTTGTGATCATGCTTTGCGACGCGACTGGCTCACGCCAGGGACTCCTCGGAGTCGTCGCTCCATCCCATGGTGCGTTTCCGGCGACTGCCACCGATGCGCTTTCGCGCATCGGTCGCGTGTTGAGTTCTCACCTCGATGTGCAACGACAAGCTATGGCTTTGCGAGAGAGCGACGAGCGCCATCGCACGATTGTCGACGCCACGGCCGAAGGGATCATGTTGCGGCTCGCGGATGGACGCATCGGCGCCGTGAATCGGAGCGCGGAAGAACTGCTCGGCGTTGCAGCAGACCGCATCATCGGCTCCGTCTCGCTCCCAATTCGCCACGTTGTCGTGGACGACGACGGCCGAACCCTGGACGATGCGACGCCGCCAGGTTTGCAAACGCTCAGGACCGGAAAACCGCTGTCGAACGTCCTGATTGGCATTGATCGACCCGACGGCACGTCGATTTGGGTGTCGACAAACGCACGTCCCTTGATCGCGCCGGGCGCATTGACACCATACGCGGCGGTCGTCTCCTTCATCGACGTCACGGAACGTCTACAGGCGGTGTCGGCGCTCCGCGACAGCGAAGAGCGGTTCAAGTCACTCAGCGCGGCCTCGCCGGTCGGTATTCTCGATACCGACGCCGACGGCCGCGTCCTCTATGTCAATCCCCGGTGCGAAGAGATCGTCGGGAGTCCGTCGGTTGAACTCCTGGGCCGGCTGCTGACTGAGATCTTCCGTCCAGCGGGTGAGAGCGAGTGGCGAAGCGACTGGCAAAGCATCGCGGTCGGCGCGGGTTCAGTCGAGCAAGAACTCCTCATCCGACGGCCGCCTGGAGACGACCAATGGATCAACCTCTGCGTGGCGCCGCTTGGGGGCGCCCATGAATCGGTCCCCGGGTTCGTCTGTACTGTCGAGGACATCGATAGCCGGAAACGTGCGGAAACCGAGTCGTACGAACGGCAGATTCGGCTCACGATCCTCAACAGCATTGCGACGGAGATCTCCGCTGGCATGTCGGTCGACCAGATTATCGATCGCGCGGTGCAACGACTCGCCGAACACCTCCCACATCGCCGCGTCATCTACGGCGCGATCGACGTCCGCCGGCGGCTGAAGGTGATTCGGTCGATTCAACCTCCGGGTATGCGGTCGCTCGTTGGTCAACAACGCGATTTGGCTGCCATTCCAGGATTCTTCCAGGCACTGCGTACCGGGTGCATCGCCGTCGACGATGTTGAACGCGACCAGCGGGTGGCGGCGGCGGCCGACCGTATCCTTGCCGGCGGCGCCCGCGCGTTTCTCGACGTCCTGCTGCGCATCGGCGATGAAGATGTGGCACTGCTGGGTCTCGACGCCGCGGAAGCGCACCACTGGACCTCGCACGAGATCGCGACGCTTTCCGACGTCGCGGGATACCTCGCGGTCGCTCTGAGTCACGCGCGCAACGATGAGGAACGCCATCGCGCCGCGCTGGAGGTGCGACGTACCGCCGAACGGTTTCAGTCGTTGGTCCAACATTCGTCGGACATTATTTCGATCTTTGACCAGCATACCAATCGCATCTACATCAGCCCCTCCGTCGAGCGCATCCTCGGGTACACCGCCGCCGAAATGTTGCCGAAGTCACAGGCAACAATCACCCACCCGGACGATCTCCCTGCCATCAAGCAGGCATTTGCGCGAATGCGCGACAGTCCGGGCGAGCCGATCACAACCCAGTATCGCCTCCGCCACCAGGACGGTTCCTGGCGCTGGATGGAATCGGTCGCCACGAACCTGCTCGACGATGCAGCGGTTCACGGCTTCGTCTCGAATACGCGGGACATCACCGAGCGGCGCCTCGCCGAGGACGCACTCCGAGAGAGCGAACAACGGTTCCGCCACGCCTTTGAACACGCGCTTGCCGGCATGGCGCTGACCGATAGAGACGGTCACTTCGCCTGGGTCAACGAATCTCTTTGTCGCATGTTGGGGTATTCCAACGACGAACTGCTCGCCTCCACGTTCCACGCCATCCTTCATCCCGACGAGCTCGACGCCGCGCGCGGCGATTCCGCCCAACTCTTTTCGGGCGAGCGCCACGCCTACCAGCGCGAACGCCGGTTCCTACACAAGGATGGACATGGCGTGTGGGGTCTGCTCAGCGCGTCGGTATTGTTCGACGTTGACGGTCGGCCGTTCCAGATCATCGGCCAGGTGCAGGACGTCACCGAACGGCGCCGGGCCGCCGCCGCACTCGAAGAAGCGAATGCGCAGCTCGAACAGCTCAATCAAGCGAAGAGCGACTTCGTCTCGCTCGTCAGCCATGAGTTTCGAACGCCGCTCACCGGAATACGCGGTTTCAGCGAGCTGATCCGCGACGAAGATCTGCCGGTTGCTGAAATGAAGGAGTTCGCGGCCGACATCAACGCCGACGCGCAACGGCTCGGACGGCTCATCGATCAACTGCTCGACCTCGACCGCATGCAGTCGGGCCGCATTCAACTCTTGCGCTCGCACGTTGATCTCAACGAGGTTGTCCGGTACGTTGTCCAGCAGTTTCGGGCCGCATCTGATCGCCACCAGTTACAGCTCGAACTTGAGGAATCTGTGCCGACGTTGTTGGGCGATCACGACAAGCTGATTCAGGTCGTCACGAATCTCATCGGTAACGCCATCAAGTACTCGCCCGATGGCGGAGTTGTCAGGATCGGTTCCTTGGTGGCGCAAGGCTCGATCCACCTGTGGGTTGGTGACGAAGGCGTCGGGATTCCGACCGGCGATCTCGAACGGATCTTCGATCGCTATGCCCGCGTCGAAGGGGGCGCGAGCCGTTTCATCAAGGGCATTGGCCTCGGCCTGCCGATTGCCCGCCAAATCGTCGAGCTACACGGCGGCCGAATCTGGGCCGAGAGCTCCCTTGACGAGGGCTCGACCTTTCATGTTGTTATCCCCATTCCGGGATCGTTGAAGGATTGACTCCCAGACATGGCAAAGCTCGTCTTTTGTGAAGACAACCCGCTCATTCAGAAGCTGATCGCCGCGACCTTGCGCTCATCCATTCATGAGGTGCGAATCGTATCGAACGGTATTGAGGCGCTCGAGGTGATTGAGCATGACCCGCCAGACGTCATCTTCACCGACCTGGCGATGCCAGACATGGACGGCTATACGCTCTGCGCCGAAGTCAAAGCGCGCCCACATCTCCAACATGTGCCGATCGTCATCATCTCCGCCTCAGCCCAACGCCACCAAATCGACGAAGCTTTCGCGCGTGGCGCAATCGACTATCTTCCGAAGCCATTTAGCACCGCCGAGTTACGCGCCAAGGTCGAGGAAACGCTGGCTCGTATCGCTCGACCATCCGAAGATCACCAGAAACCGCTGGCGGACCTGACACCGTCCTGACGTCGGCTTCTTGTCGCGGCCCGCTAATTGTTCTAATCTTCACCAACAACTCAACTTTCAGCCGCGCCAAACCATAACCGTGGCGCACGGGAGCACCAACTATGTCAGCCATCTACCGCGATCTCTTCGACCAAACCAGGAATGCCATTCGGGAGGTCGACACCTTCCAGGCACGCAACCTGATCAACCGGGAACAGGCCGCGATCCTCGACGTACGCGAGCAAGACGAGGTCGACCAGGGCGTCATTCCCGGCGCCGTCCACATCCCCCGCGGCTTCCTCGAAATGCGCATCGAAGAAGCCATTCGCGACAAGAGCCAGCCGGTCGTCGTCTATTGCGCCGGCGGCGTTCGTTCCGCGTTCGCCGCCAAGG
>JBOGUE010000083.1:0-10935 GCA_050695955.1 Thermomicrobiales bacterium
TCCTGGTCGGTCACGATCGTGCCACCCTCGATGATGAGGGTTCGTTCCATCGAGTCGCCTCCATCGTGGCGAACGCATTGCTGGGTCGCAAGGTCGCGAGCTAGCAAAATCACAAGGTTGCGAGTCAAACGCGGGGCATGGCCGCGGCCGCTGCTCCGGCCGCGCGGCGGGAGCATCTTAAACGGGTGTGGTGCGGGGTGTCTACCGACCCCGCGGAAACGCCGCCGATGGCTGACGTCCCATGGCACGCCCTCTGCGTCTAAGCGGGCGAGGTGGCATCTGCCGCCAAGGCGAGGACGAATCCATGCCCGCCCGACCACCGCCCAACCAAATCGACCATTCCCGTGCCATCCCCGTCGAGATGCTGGCGCAAACGCAGCACGAGCTGCGCACGCCCCTGGCGGCGATTCTGGGCCATGCCCAATTACTCCAACGGCGCCTGGGACGATTGAACCACCTGACAGCCAAGGAACGGGCCGCGGTCGAGCGCAGCACGAGCGCGATCGAAGCCGGATGCCGTAACTTGGCGGCAGCAATCGACCACCTCGACCCAACCGATCCCCAATGGTCCGCCGGCCTTGTCGAGCGGTCAGACGGGGCGCGGGAGTAAGGCCACGCCACCGCCGCGGGGAGCTCGTCCACCCCGCACGGTTGGCCAAGTGCTGCCCCGCCCGATTGAGCACCAGATCAACGAGCACGCGTGAGCGCCCTCCATGGGTGGAGGGCGCTCAGCGACGAACGATCGCAGCGGGGCGGAACTAGCCGGCCGCGCTCCCCAGCGCTGCCAGCACCCGCTCCGGGGTGTACGGCGCCGTACGCACCCGCGCGCCGGTCGCATCGAAGATGGCGTTGCCGACCGCCGCGATCATCGGGCAAATCGCCGGTTCGCCAGCGCCCAGTGGCGGTTCCTCCGGCATGTTGATCAACGCCACCTCGATTTGGGGCGCCTCGGCGAAGGAGAGGATCCGGTAGGTGGACCAGTCGAGACTGGTCACCGCAGTTTGATCCCAGGTGATCTCCTCCGTCAGCGCCCGGCCGATGCCCTGGATCACGTTCCCTTCGATCTGATTCGTCAACCCGTCGGGGTTGATGATTAGCCCACAGTCATGCGCCACGACCACCCGCGTCACGCGCACATTCCCGCTCGCCGGGTCGACCTCGACCTCGGCCACCGCTGCCGCGTAGGCGAACTCGGTTTCGTAACGGGCAAAGGCGATACCGCGACCGCTGAGCACGCCACCGGTCGCGGTCGGCGTCGCGGCCGGCGTCGCATCTGCCCGCGGTCCGGACGGCCGAGGCTGCCAGCCCGCGACTTCCGCCACCTTCTCGATCACGGCGATCGCCCGCGGGTCCGCCAGGTGACGCAGCCGGAACTCGACCGGATCGGCATCGGCAAACGCCGCCATCTCGTCCAGAAACGCTTCGTTGGCCGTCGCGTTGTGTAGCCCACCAAGGCTGCGCAAGGCCGACTGCCGCAGCGGCGGCGTCTCGATCCAGTGCACCGTCACCCGGTTGTTCGGGAAGGAGTAGTTGGTTGGCGCGTTGCGGTCGCCGCCGCCCTGCCCGTACTCGGCCGGCTCCGCCGGGGGATCGACCAGTTGCCCCGCGAGCAGCCGCGACGGTTCCCCGCCCGGTCGCGTCGAGTGGGTCGGCGTCCAGACCTCGTAGTCCCAGGCGACGACATTCCCATCGTAGTCGAGCCCGCCCCGCAGGTCGGTCACCATCGCTGGACCCTTCGGTTCCCAGGCAAACTCGTCGGCGCGCATCCACTGCACCCGCACCGGCTGCCCGACCGCCTGCGAGAGGACCGCGGCGTCGGCACTGACGTCGTCCGCTCCGTTGTGCCCGTAGCAACCGGCCCCCTCCCGGAAAATGACGCGGACCTGCTCCGGTTCCATGCCCAGAATCGGCGCGATCGCCGGAGCCAGCGCATAGACACCCTGCGAACTCGAATAGATCGTGGCGCCGTCCGGCCGCACGTCCGCCACCGAGCACGACGGCCCCATCGAGGCGTGCGCCTGATAGGGCAGCGCGTACGTCGCCTGGTGCCGCTTCGCCGCCGTGGTGAGCGAGCCCTCGACGTCGCCGTTGCGCACGATCTCCTCGATCTCGGCCGGCATCTCCCGCATCAAATCGAAGAGCTGAGCGTTATCGGGCAACTCGGCCGGCGCCGACCAGGTGACCACCAACGCCTCGGCCGCCCGGATCGCCTGCTCCTCGCGCTCAGCCACGACGCCCACGAAGCTGCCGTTGTGGATCACGTCCACCACGCCGGGGATTGCCCGCGCGGCGCTGTCGTCCACACTCTCGACCGTCGCCCCGACCCCCTCCAGCGTCCGCACATGGGGCCGCACGACGCGCCCGTGGAGCATCCCCTCCAACCGCAGGTCCTGCACGAACGCCTCGCCACCCGTCAGCTTGGCCAGCATATCGACCCGCGGCATCGGCTGGCCGACAATCTGGTGCGCCGACGCCGGCTTGACCGGCGCGTCACCCGTGATCTCCTGCCCAAACGGCTCGCCCACCAGTTCGCCATACGGCACACTCTGGTTCGCGTCGGCGATCGCCTGCGCGACCCCGTCCACCACCTCCAGATCGTCCGCCGGCACGCCGAGACGCTCCGATGCGCGGGTCAACAGGACTAAGCGCGCCTCAGCCGCCGCTTGTTGCAACACGGGGCCCGCGACCTGAATCGTCTTGCTCCCGGCCGTCGTCCCCTGGTCGGGCGTGATCGCGGTATCGCCCACGATCATCGTCACGCGCGCGAACGCGACATCCAACTCCTCGGCCACAATCTGGGCAAGCGCGGTCGTAATCCCGGTGCCCAGCTCGACCTTGCCGGCGTAGACGGTCACGTTGCCGTCGGCGTCGATCTCCAGATACGAATCCACCAGATCTTCGGCGACGTCGCGGGTCTGGACGTCCTGCTGCGTCTGCGCCGCCGGCGTCGCTACGATGCCCGGTTCGGTCGTCGGCGTCGGCGCGGGCGTGCCCAGCTCCGGCGCCACGGTCGGTTCCTGCGCCCCAGCACCGATCCCGCTTTGGCGGAACGCCGCGGCGAGGCTAAAGGTGATCACCAACCCGCCCGAGCCCTGCATCAGCTCGCGGCGGGAGAAACGTCGAGTGCGCAACGGCTGCATAGTCGGCATGGTTGCCATGATGCTCCTCCCCTCTCGACTAGGACGCGGCGCCGGCGGCGCGTTGGATCGCGCGCACGATCCGCACGTGCGTGCCGCAGCGGCAGAGGTTGCCGCTCAGCGCCTCCACGATGGCCGCGTCGTCCGGTTGAGGGTTCTGCGCCAACAGCGCGGCCGCGCTCATCATCATGCCGGGAATGCAGTAGCCGCATTGGGCCGCCTGCTCGTCCAAAAACGCCTGCTGCAAGGGGTGCATGTTCTCCGCGGTACCGAGCCCTTCGAGCGTCGTTACTTCCTTGCCGGCGGCATCGCCCACCGGATAGACACACGATCGCACTGGCTCGCCGTCGACGTGCACCGTGCAGGCGCCGCACTGCGACAACCCGCACCCAAACTTCGCGGCGTTCAGCCCCAAATCGTTCCGGAGGACATACAAAAGCGGCGTCTCCGGCGTCGCCGCCACCGCGTGCGGTTGCCCGTTCACGGATATCTCCAGCGCGGCCTGCAGACCAAAAGCCATGCCTGCTCCTCCTTTCGGGTCTCCCGCGTGCATCCTGGGATTCCCCGGCGCAGGCGGGTTAACGTCGGGGAGCCGGCATGGTACATCGCGTTGGAGTCGTGCAAAAGAGTCACAGGGACCAATTGACTATATTCAATCGCTGATTAGTGGTCACGGTATGTACACGACGCGCCGAGTCCGCCATGCGAGACGCCACCGATGAATCTCACCTTCACCGCCAGCATCACCGAAGAAGACGATTGGTACGTCGCCCAATGCCTGGAGATCGATATCGCCAGTCAGGGAACAACCCGCCGAAGAAGCGCTGTCGAATCTTCGCGAAGCTATCGAGTTCGACGCCGAACCGCCAACCCCGACGCTCGCTCCAGCCATCAGGTCGGGCGAAGTCAAGACTGGCGCAGCCTAGAACACAGTGTCGTGGAGAGGTGGATGCGCGTTACCCCTGCCCAGACGCCGGCGCCACGCGGTTGATCCGCGCCGGCGTGAAGTCCCACCACGGGGTCGGCGGGCCACCCTCGGCATAGGCGATCACCGCGGTGAAGACGTCGAGCAGGTATGGCTCATGGCGCACGCCGTCGAGCCGGCAGAGCTCCTCGTAGAGTTCGTCCGGATCGCGACCGATGAGGTCGTCCTGGCGCGAGATGCCCAGGCGCAGCAGGTGCTCGGCCATCGGCGCCTCAACATTGGGCATGCGCTGGAGATCATCGGACAGTCGCTGTTGGTCGGTGGCAGTTCCAGGTGCACGAGCCGCCTGATCGTCGTGGTGCACAACGGATGAGATCACGGTCGCTTCTTTCTGTATGGGACGGTGGTGCGATTTCCGCAAAGTGCCGTCATCGAGGGTCGAGGTGTGGGAGAGGGATGCCATGCCCGCCGCGACATTCGTCCGCGGAACCTAGGCATCGGGGTACAGACACTATACACCAAGTGGAGCAAACCCGAAGTGGATGGCTCAGCGCTTCGCGCCAAACCGCTCGCACCCCATCGTGAAACGCATACGCGGCACGTTCCACCGCCACCAACAGAACGCCGACAAGTTCGGCGCTTGCGCGCTTTACCCGTCGGCGTCTGCCTGCTGTCGACCGCAGCGGGCTTTCGCCCGAGATCGCCAGCAGGCCCTCACTATACGTACACTGTGACCGATTGTCAACTCATTATAAAGGCGTCGCGTGACGCTCGGCCGAAGCGTTGTCCGTACACTCGCCTCAAAAACCGAGACGGTCGTCGAGCACCTTCGCCCAAAAGCGTGGCTGCACTTCCCGCCACGTCTTGGCCTGCCACCTCGTCCGATCGTCAGAGTACGGCACGGCTACCTCGACCCCGGCCCCCAGTACAAGAGACGCTCCTGGCAGACGCCGCACGGGGTCAAGCGGTCGCTGTGGGGGTTCCGAGCGACGCGGGCGGAGGCCGTGACAGTGTGGCCGAGCTAGTGGGCCTCGCAAATCGCGCCGGTCTCGTAGCAGAGTCCCGCCGAGCCGTGGCCGCGATCCATGGAGATGCTCGTCAGCCGGTCCCCTTCGCGCGTGTCCATCGCGGCGGCGCCCGCCCACGCCGCCGGCGGGAAACGCCGGTTCATCAGCGCGATCGCCGCGTCGATCAGCCCTTGATCGAGTCGCATCCGCTTCGCCCTTTGCCAGACATGCTCTACTGCGCGCTGAGAATCCGCGCCCCGTGCCGACCCACGATCACCGCGTGCTCGAACTGCGCGCCCCAGCCCCCGTCCACCGTCCGCACCGTCCAGCCGTCTGGGTCCATGACCCACTCCGGCGAACCCTCGACGATCGCCGGCTCGATCGTGATCACCATGCCGTCCACCAGACGCGGCCCCGTCCCCGGATCGCCGACGAACGGCACCGACGGCCATTCGTGCATCTTCCGTCCCAGGCCATGGCCGGTGAACCCTCGCATCACGCCGTACCCGCGTTCCTCGGCGTAGCCCTGCATGGCGTGGCCGATGTCCCCAACTCGTCTGCCGGCAAGCGCGACCGCGATCCCGGCCTCCATCGTCGCCATCGCCGCCTCCACCAGCCGCCGCTTCTTCTTGGACAGCTCGCCGATCGCCACCGTCGTCGCCGCATCGCCGCAGTAGCCGTTGAGCCGCAGACCGGCGTCGATGCTCAGCAAATCCCCGGTGCGCAGCGCGTAGTTGTTCGGCACCCCATGCAGCACCGCGTCGTTGACCGACGTGTTGATCGCCGCCGGAAACCCGGCCTCGGTATGGAAGACCGGCTGCGCGCCTAGGTCCGCGATGAACGCCCGCGCGTAGGCGTCCAAGTCCGCCGTGCGCACGCCCGGTTTCGCCAGCGCGGCCAAATCGCGGAGAAGCTGGGCTGCCGCCCGGTTGGCGCGCACCAGTCCCTCCATCTCCACTGTCCGCTTGACGACCATGCCGTGCTCCTTGCTTCTTATTGCTGGTTGCTTGTTGCTGGTTGCTTGTTGCTTGCTAGCTGCTCGCGTGATCGAACAAATCCACCATGCGGCGCGTTTTTTCTGCTGTGACCGCGCCGCCTATTGCCCATGGCCCATTGTACGGTGTTTGCCAATACTTGCCTGACGCCCGATGAGGAAACGTCCCCATGATCGACCGCCCAATCGCCCGCCTCATCCTGCTCGACGACGCGGGCCGCGTCCTCCTCTTTCAGTTCGAAGATCTCAACTTTGCCGAACCGGACAGCCGACACGAATCGCTACAGCGCGGCTTCTTCTGGTGTACCCCCGGCGGCGGCGTCGAACCCGGTGAAACCCACGAGGAGGCCGCCCGCCGCGAGCTCTGGGAAGAGACCGGCATCACCACCGCGGTCACCGCTGGTGGTCCCCCGCCGAGCTCGACGCCACCAATGAAGCCATCTTCCCCGACGGCCTCGCCAACCTCGCGCGTTCGATAGTAACGAACGCACACGCACCAATTCGCCCTTGAGGTGAACGCCATTAGGCGGGCGCCGACGCGTCGTGCACCGTCTCCTTCACGATCCCGCTCGGCGGCCGGCTCGACTGGCACACCGACAGCTCCGAGGAGACCCAGTACATCATCGCCAACGCCGGCGAGCTGCGCCGGGATGAGGGCAACGTGCCGGTCGGACCGGGCAGCATCTTCGTCCTGCCCGCCCTGGTCGGACACAACCTGGCCAACGGCGGCGCCGGCGAGTTGCAGGGGGCCGCCTACTTTTCCGGCCCATCATCGGTGCAGGTCTTCGACGAGATCATGCGCCCAACCAACACCCACGAGTTGCGCAGCCCTAACGCCACGGAGTAGGGGCAACCAGCGGCTCAGGGCAGCCTCCCTCATGCGTCACGGTGGAACCAGAAGCGAAGCGCGCGGTCGACCTGATCCGTTTGGCCGCCTGTGGACGTTCCTGTCAGCTTACGCCGACCAGAAACGTCGCAGCTATCTGAACGTGATCCTGTCGAAACGCACCGGCTGGAAGCAGTTCATGCTAACAGATCACTCGGCGATGACGCGGAGTATCTTTGGCAAATGCTCCAAATCTTGACTGAGCCGCGCCGACGCACGACACCGTTTGCATGCGTTTCGGCACTCCTGTGACCATGATCGCTGGACGATCTTCGACGATGGAATAAACCTCAAGCACCACCGCTTTGACGCCGACTACTGGCGGCCGATGCGGGCGCGACGACCCCAATCCGTTGTGCGCGACGTACTCCTTCGTTCGGCGCGAATTCTGCGCTTGCTTCAGCAACTCCAATCGTCAACGGCATGAGATCAACCGTATACCCCAACCCCGAACGGCCCTTCGTTGTGCTGGTTCGCGATGCCGCAATGCCGGCACCGTAACGCGCGTGACGGTTCGGGGAACGATGACCAAGACGGGGATCGCGGATCAGCGGGCAGGATTGGTCCTGGTGAGTGCGCTGCCGACCGATGGCACAAGGAGGCTGCCGGCGCCGCGGACGCCGCTGGTCGGGCGCGGGCGGGAGATTGAGCGGATCATCGCGCTGCTTGACCGGGCGGACGTGCCGCTGGTGACGCTGACGGGGCCGGGGGGCGTGGGCAAGACGCGGGTGGCGCTGGCGGTGGCGGAGCGGGCGGCCGGCACCTTCACCGATGGGGTTGCCTTCGTGCCGCTGGCCGCGCTCCACGATCCGGGCCTGCTCGCAGCGACGATCGCGCAGGCGCTGGGGCTGCGCGCAATGAGCGGGCAGCCGATTGGGGAGGTGCTGATCGACAACCTGCGGGAGCGTGCGCTGCTGCTAGTGCTCGATAACTTCGAGCAAGTGCTCGGCGGGGCGCCGTTGGTTGCCGATTTGCTCGTGGCCTGTCCGCGGCTGACGGTGCTGGTGACCAGCCGGGTGGTTCTGCGACTCTCCGGCGAGCACAACGTGCCGATCCCGCCGCTCGCCTTGCCGGATGCCGAACACCTTCCTCCGCCGCCCGAACTGGCTATGACCGAGGCGATCCGGCTCTTCGTCGACCGGGCCGAGGCGGCGCGGCCCGACTTCGCGCTGACGGAGACGAATGCGCCGGAGGTCGCGGCGATCTGCCGCCGGCTGGACGGGCTGCCGCTGGCGATCGAGCTGGCGGCGGCGCGGACCCGGCTACTCTCCCCGCCCGCGCTGCTCGCCCGCCTGGACAACCGACTCAACGTGCTGACCGGCGGCATGCAGGACCAGCCCGCCCGCCTCCAAACGATGCGCGCCGCCATCGCCTGGTCCTACGACCTGCTGACGCCGGAGGAGCAAGCCCTCTTCCGCCAGCTCTCGGTCTTTGTCGGCGGTTTCACGCTCGCCGCCGCCGAAGCCGTTTGCGGGAGTCAGGAGCTAGGAGTCAGCGGTCAGGGGGAAGACGGCGCATCATCCCCGACTCCTGACTCCCGACTCCTGACCCCTCCGCTCGACCTCCTCGCGTCGCTGGTCGACAAGAGCTTGGTCCAACGGCAGGACGGCGAGGAAGGAGACGAGCCGCGCTTCGTGATGCTGGAGACGATTCGGGAGTATGCCGGGGAGGCGCTGGTTGCGAGCGGCGAGGCCGCGCGGATGCGACGTCGGCACGCGACTTGGTGCCTGGGCATGGCGGAGCTGGCAGAAGGGGAGATGCTCGGGCCGCGGCAGGGCATGTGGCTGGAGCGGCTAGAGCGGGAACACGACAACATGCGGGCGGCGCTGGCGTGGACGATCGAGACCGGCGAGGCGGAGGCCGGGCCGCGGCTGGCGGCGGCGTTGGTGCGCCTGTGGCGATGGCGGGGGCACCTGGCCGAGGGGAGCGGGTGGCTGGAGCGCGTCCGGACCGCCGCCCGCGCGAAGCCGCTTTTGGCGCTGGGCGTGCTGACCAAGTTGCAGGGTGACGACGAGCGCGGCACGGTGCTCTTCGAGGAGGCGCTGGGCATTTACCGCGAACTCGGCGACGCGGCCGGGATTGCCAGGGGGCTGTTCCACCTCGGGGAGACGGCCCTTAGTCGGGGCGATCGCGATCAGGCTCGGGTGTTCCTCGAAGAAGGACTGGCGGTGTCGCGCACCGCCGGCGAACCAGTGTTCACGAGCGTGTCGCTGAAGACACTTGGGTACATCGCCCGGCTGGACGGCGAGCTTTCGCGCGCGGCGGCGCTTTTGGAGGAAGCGCTGGCGATCAGCCGACGGATCGACTTTGCCTGGGGATGCGCCGAGGCCCAGGCGTACCTCGGCGAGGTGGCGCGCGACCAGGGTGACGATCCGCGGGCGGCGGCGCTGCTGGCGCAGGGTCTGGCCTCGTACCGCGCGTTGGGCGATCAGGTCGGCATCGCGCTCTGTCTGAGCGGTCTGGCCAGCATCGCCGGCGCGGCGGGGCGGACGACGCGGGCGGCGCTGCTCTTCGGCGCGGCGGACGCGCTGCACGACGCGGTCGGATACCACCCCACGCCCGGCGAGGACCCCTACGAGGAACGCGTGATAGCGGGTTTGCGGGCCAGGATGGATGCGGGGGCGTTGGCATCCGCCTGGGCCGCCGGCCGTGCCTTGTCGCCCGACGAAGCCGTCGCCGAGGCGCTGGCGGAAGTCGGGAAGCGGGCGGCGGGAGAGACATCGTCGTCCGCCTCTCCTCACGGACTGACACCGAAGGAACGCGAGGTGTTGGCCTTCCTGGTGCAGGGGTTGTCCAATCCCGAGATCGCCGAGCTTCTCTTCGTCAGCCGGCGGACGGTCACCACCCACATCGAGCACATCTTCGCCAAGCTCGACGTGCGGACCCGCACCGAGGCGGCCATCTATGCCCGCGACCACGGGCTCTGCTGAGTAAGCTAAGCCGGCTTAGCCAGGCGCCTCCGCACGCCCTCCGTACGTTACGTATACGCGACTGCTTCGATTCCCCAGACGAAATCGGACAGCTCTCCGATGTGTGCATCGTCGCCGCGGCCCACGATGGGGGTGTGCTGCCGATGGGGCAGCCGGGATCAATTTTCGACGAGGAGGAACGGTCATGGTGGCGCAAGCGCAGGGACAGCAGCAGGCGGCGCAGGAAACGGGGCTGGTGTTCGACGCGGAGGCGGCGCGAAAGGTCGAGGCGATCTATCTGCACCCGGACGTGATCGAGCGGCGGCGGCGGGTGCGCCAGGCGCTGGCGATCACGCAGGGCGAGCGGGTGCTGGACATCGGCTGCGGGCCGGGGTTCCTAACCGGCGAGGTGGCCGAGGAGGTCGGGCCAAACGGCTGGGTCTGCGGGGTCGATATCAGCCCGTCGATGCTGGCGCTGGCTCGCGGGCGTGCCGCCGGCAACGCCGGGGCGGCGTGGGTCGATTTTCGGGAGGGGAACGCGACGGCGCTGCCGTTCCCCGATGGATCGTTCGACGCGGCGGTCGCGACCCAGGTCTACGAGTACGTGGACGATATGCCGACGGCGCTGGCGGAGCTGAATCGGGTGCTGCGTCCCGGTGGCCGGGCGGTCATCGTCGACACGGATTGGGCGTCGCTCGTCTGGCATTCCTCCGATACCGCGCGCACGGCGCGGATCTTGGAGGCGTGGGACGAACACCTGGCCGATCCGTATCTACCGCGGACGCTTCGCCCCTTGCTCAAGCAGGCGGGATTCGCGGTCGAGGGACCGGAGGTGATCGCGATTTTCAATCGCGGATACGAAGGCTACAGCCAGGGAGCGGCGGGGTTGGTGGCGGCGTTCGTCGCGGGGCGACGCGGGATCACCCAGGAGGACGCCGACGCCTGGCTCGCGGACGTGCAGCGGCTGGATGCGGAGGACGCGTACTTCTTCAGCCTCAACCAGTATCTGTTCTCGGCGGTCAAAGCGGGGGCGTAGGTTGACACGCGGGGCACGCCCGTCATTCCAATCGCCCCCTC
>JBOGUE010000084.1:0-3241 GCA_050695955.1 Thermomicrobiales bacterium
GGCGAAGCGGTCGGCCGACTCCTCGCCCACAAGGTGGGCGGCGATGACCTCCTTGATCAGCGGCAGCAGGGCCGCCTCGTCGTGGCCGGTCACGTCGCGCAGGACGGCGAGGTCGAAACGGCGGCCGGCGACCGCCGCCACGTCGAGCAGGCGGCGGGCGGCATCGCTCAGGCCGGCACATCGCTGCTGCACCGCGTCGTGGATGCCGCGGGGAACGCGCAGCCGCGCGAGCGGCTTCCGCGTCCAAGCGCCGCGGGCGTAGACGATCTCGCCGGAGGCGACAAGCGAGGTGAGGAGTTCTTCGACGGCGAACGGGTTCCCGCCGCTCAGATCGTAGATCGCGTCGCGAAACGCCGCGTGGGCCGGCTGTTCCAAGGCAAAAATCGCCTGCAGCATCGTCGCCACCTCGTCCGCCACCAGCGGCGCCAGGATGATCTCCTGGGCCAGCCGTGCGCGGTCGAGGGTCGCTAGCCAGTGGCGCAGGCTGGGGTGGGGCTCATCGACGCGGTAGGTGAGGAGGAGCAGGAGCGGGTGGGACCGACCCCGCCGCATCAGCAGGTGCAGCCACTCCAGGCTGACGTCGTCACTCCAGTGCAGGTCCTCGACGACGACGAGCAGCGGCTGCCGCTCCGCCAGGCGGAGGACGACCCGGACGAGCGCCGCGAAGAGCCGCCGTCGCTCCTGTTCGGGATCGAGCGGCGGCGGCGGCGTGGCCGGGAGCGGCGCCAGGTCGGGCAGCAGGGGATGGAGCGCGCTCGCTTCCGGTCCCAGGTCGTCCGCCGTGGCGTAGGCACGCAGCAGGTCGAGGATCGGCGCGTAGGGGCAGGTCACATCCGGCTGGAAGCAGGCGCCTTGCACCACCCGGAAGCCGCGCGCCGCCGCAACCGCCTTCGCCTCGACCACGAGGCGCGACTTCCCAATGCCGGCTTCGCCGCCAATCACGACGGTTTGGCCCCCTCCGCCGAGCGCCGCCGCGATCGCTTGGCGCAGCGCCGCGCGCTCCGCATCGCGGCCGATGAGGACGGGACAGAGGGTCGACGTGTTCAGTGCCGCAACCACCGCTGGTCTCCACCCGTTGAGCACGCGGCACGAAGAGGTGACACTAGGATACAGTAGCGGCGCTTTTTGGATCCGTTACGAGTGAGCGCCCTCCCTGCCCGACCGGCGACGCCGGGTGGAGGTCCGTGATGTATCTGGACCGACGCAATACGCGGTTTGCTCTCCTGATCGGTCTCCTCGTCTGGCTCCTGCCAATGTGGTCGGTCCGGGCCCAGGAGGCGACGCCGGTCCCCGCCGGGGTGACGGTCGAAACCGTGCTGTCGGCGGACTACGCGGCCGTGCCGGCCGCCCCAGCGTTCGTCGGGCTGGCCCGGTTCACGCTACCGCCCCGGGTCGCGGTGGGAGGCGGCAGCATCGACGGTCCGCGGATGTATTTGGTCGAGATCGGGACCATCGCGGTCGCCGTGCGTGAGCCGGTGACCGTGCTGCGAGGGGGCAGGGTCAGCACGCCGGTACCCGAGCCGGTCACCACCGCGCGCGACGTCGTCTTACATCCGGGCGATGCCCTGATTGCCCAGCGCGTCCCGCCGCTGGAGATTCGCAACAGCGGTGAGGGCGTGGCGATCTTCCTCGACCTGGCGATCTGGCCGGGAGAGGGCGGGCCGATCAAGCCCTTTACCTCGGAGGAGGGGGTGATCTTCGAGCCGCTCACCATCGGCGTCGCCGCGGCGATGCCGGCCGCGCCGATCGCGGTCGCGCTGGAGCGGACGATCATCCCGCCGGCAGCGGTCGTGCCGCTGCCGGCAGAATTGGGGCCGCGACTGATCTACGTCGAATCGGGCCGGCTCGGGCTCGGCGTCGACCATGGCACGGTCGCCTATCAGCCCGCCGCCTTTTCCAGCCCCGGCGCGGTGGCGGGGACGACGCGGGAGCTATCGCCCGGCCGCCGGGCGCTGCTGACCGCGGGCGGCTCGGTCATCCTCCAAACCGGGGCGGCGACCCGCCTCGAAAACCTTGGCCGGACCAAGGTCGTCTTGCTCAATCTCGTTGTGCGGCCCGCTGAGTAGTCAGTAGTCAGTAGTCAGCAAACTGTGGTGATCTGATGCACTGACGCGGCCGACGACGTGCGAGTTGCGAGTTGCGAGTTGCGACTCTCGTCGCACGACTACTGACTACTGACTACTGACTACAGTGCGTCCGTGGTGCACCGGTTGACCAATGCTCTTGACAGGCCGGACAGGGGATTGTATACGTGCCTCGTTTCCCACGAGGTAGGCGCGCTCGCGGCGACCGGTATGTTTCATTTTCGCGCGCATCGTGCATCTTAGACGCCGCGTTTGGGCATCGGAGTGCCACGACAGACCAAGTGAAAGGAGCGGATGGATCGTCACGCGGCGCCGGCCCAAGCGATGCCTCGCGACCGCGATGACCAGTCGACCTCGGGGTGAAGTGCGCAACGCTCACCGATGAGCCAGCGAGCCAGCGAGCAAGCCAGCTAACCAGCTAGCGAGCCAGGAGGAGACGTTATGTCGTCCACGGATGACCGCTCGTTCTTGCGACACGCATTGAATCGCCGGAAGTTGATGGGGCTCGGCGCCGCCGCCGGGCTCTCCGCCGCGAGCCTGCGCGCGGGAGGCGCCTTCGCCCAAGGTTCCGACACCGGGGTGGACGAGAACTGGACGCCCGAGTTGATCCGGCAGCGCGCCGGCACGCTCGAGGTCGACACCGCGGCCGAGTGCGCGAAGGTCGTGCCGCTCGACCACACGGGCAAGGTCAGCTACTGGTACGTCGGCCCGAATCAGGCTTCGACGCAGCTCGATCACCAGATCCACGACGAGTTCTGGGCCGCGTTCGCGGCAACCTACCCGAACATCGAGGTCGAACGGAACAACCTCGACTACAACCAGATGATCGACAAGGTCCGCACGGCCGCCCTCGGCGGCGCGGCGCCGGCCGTCGCCAGGATGCCGATCCTGTGGGGCGTCGAGTTCGCGGCGAAAGGCCAGCTCATGGAGTTTGGGCCAGAGGACGCCGGCTACGCGACCGAGGATTTTTGGCCGGGCGCGATGAAGTCGGTGACCTGGGACGGCAAGACCTACGGCGTGCCGACCAACAACGAGACGATGGCCTTCATCTGGAACAAGCAGCTCTTCGCCGACGCTGGGCTCGATCCCGAATCGGCGCCGGCGACGTGGGACGACGTGGTCGCCTACTCCAACCAGATCAAGCAGGAGACGGGCAA
>JBOGUE010000085.1:0-7653 GCA_050695955.1 Thermomicrobiales bacterium
CGGGTGTGCGACGAGTGCGGAGCGCACTATGCGATCGGCGCCCACACCCGCATCCTCAGTCTGGTCGACGCCGAATCCTTCCGCGAAACCGATCCTGATCTGGTTTCCGCTGACCCGTTGGCATTCGAAGACGATGCCCCGTACGCCGCACGGCTGTGTGAACAGCATGTTCGCACCGGCCTGCACGACGCCGCGGTGACCGGGACGGCGACATTGGGCGGGCAACCAGTCGTCGTCGCGGTCGTCGATTTTGCCTTCATGGGCGGCAGCATGGGCGTCGTTGTGGGCGAGAAGGTCACGCGCGCTGCCGAGCTCGCGCTCGATCGCCGCCGGCCGCTGATTACGATCGTCGCCAGCGGCGGCGCCCGCATGCAGGAAGGCATGTATTCCCTGCTGCAGATGGCGAAGACCTCTGCCGCGATGCGGCAACTGTACCGGGCAGGCGTTCCTCATCTCTCGATCTTGACGCACCCGACCACAGGCGGTGTCTTCGCCTCCTTTGCCAGCCTGGGGGACGTCATCGTGGCGGAACCGGGCGCGCTCATTGGGTTTGCAGGACCTCGGGTGGTCGAACAGGTCCTGGGCAAGCCAGTGCCG
Source organism: Thermomicrobiales bacterium (assembly GCA_050695955.1). Classification (GTDB taxonomy): domain Bacteria; phylum Chloroflexota; class Chloroflexia; order Thermomicrobiales; family UBA6265; genus JBOGUF01. The sequence goes on from JBOGUE010000085.1 coordinate 598, forward strand.
CCTGGATCGCACACCGCCGAGTTTCTGCTGGACCACGGCATCATCGACGCGGTCGTCGAGCGGCATCGTCTGCGCGGATACCTCGGCTCCATCCTCGAGCTGCTGCGCGTCCCCCAGGCGATTGAAGAAGCCATAGCCCCGTCTCTGGAGTCCACCGACAATTTGGTAACGGACCAATTGAGCGCATGGGACACGGTACTAGCGGCGCGCGGCGGCAACCGACCCACGAGCCTCGATTACGTCAAACGCATCTGCGAGCAGTTCGTTGAGCTCCACGGCGATCGCGAGTCGGGTGACAATTCGGCGGTGGTGGCCGGGCTTGGCTCGATCCGCGGACATCACGTTGCTTTGATCGGATTGGAACGCGGCCATGGCGGCGAATCCGAAGGTCGCCGCCACGGCCGGCCGATGCCCGAGGGATACCGCAAGGCGCAGCGCGTGATGAACGCAGCCGCGCGCTTCGGACTCCCTGTCGTGACGCTGATCGACACGCCTGGCGCCTATCCTGGGGTCGAAGCCGAAGAAGGCGGACTCGCCGGCGAGATCGCCAAGTGCATGGCGACGATGAGCGACCTCCCGGTTCCGATCATATCGGCCGTCATCGGCGAAGGTGGCAGCGGCGGCGCGTTAGCGTTAGCGATTGCCGACGTCGTTTTGATGCAATCCCGCGCAATTTATTCGGTCATCGCGCCCGAAGGCGCCGCGGCGATCCTCTATCGCGATGCGGGGCGAGCCCCTGAGATTGCCGAGAGGTTGCGGCTGACGGCGCGTGACTGCCATGCGGCCGGCATCGTCGATCTCATCGTGCCGGAACCTCCTGGTGGCGCCGCGGTGGACGTCGATCTCGCGGCGTCTCTGCTCCAGGTGGCATTGACCGAGTCGCTAACCCGCCTGCGAGGACGGTCGCCGGAACGGCTCGTGCGGGCCCGAATCGACCGGTATCGCAGCTATGGCCGTTCGTCGACCGTCACCAAGCCCCGTTCGCCGGCGCCGACACCGGGGACCCAGGACGCATGAGATGACAGTCATCACGCTGGCCCGCCAGGTTGGCAGCGGCGGACAATCGATCGCGAATGCACTGGCAGATAGGCTTGGCTACCGGCTGTACGATCGACACGCCTTGCGGCTGGAAGCGGAGCGAACTGGTCTCTCACTACCACCGGCGTTCGAGGCGTTCGCGCGAGAAGGGCGTGCGAGCGATGATGAGGCTCTGGCGCCTCCGCAACTGTACGTGAGCTACAGTGAGTTGGAGTTTGGCCGGGACATTCTCGGACGACGGGACGACGTGTCAGCAGTCGCTCGTCCGTCGTTTCTGGATGCGCTATCCGCCCAGCGGCGGGAGATTCTGCTGGCGCTGCAAGCAGTCGTTTATCGCCAGGCCGCCCTCGACCGCGTGATATTTGTCGGAGCCGGCACCCAGATCCTGCTCGCCGACATACCCGGTGTGCTGCGCGCCAAGATCGTGGCCGCGGAAGCCGTTCGTACGAGTCGTCTTTCGTCTACTTATGATCTGACGCCCGACGACGCGCTCCGCGCCGTGCGGCGAGCAGACCACGAGCAGCGCGACTACAACAAGGCGATTTACGGGGCCGATTGGGACGACCCGTTGTTGTGGGATGTCGTCATCAACACCGACCACGTGACGGTCGCCGACGCCAGCGAATGGCTTGCCGGCTTGGTCGGTCGATCACCGTTCGATGGGGATCTAGCCGGCGGCATATCGTCCACACTCCGCGCCGCCGGCGAAATCAACCACGGATTGTGGAGTCACATTGCGCTCCGGACCGCGACGATTTTCGCCGTGCCTGCCGTGGGCAGCATCGTGCTGCAAGGAGAGGCGACGACCCAGGCACTCCGAGACGAGGCGCTCCAGATCGCCGCGGCCCTGGCGCCTGCCGTCATCATGCGAGACGAGATCGCCGTGTCAGGCGACGACGGATATCTTGGTGGGTGGTGACCCCGCAGGGACTCGAACCCTGAACCAACGGATTAAAAGTCCGCTGCTCTGCCAATTGAGCTACGGGGTCGCGCCGCCACGGCGATGGCCGTGGCGCGCGGTAATCGTACCAACTCCCGCGGGTCTGACGCCAACGGCGGTGCGTGGCCGCGCGCGTATTTTGCGCCGCGCCGCGCCCAATGCGTGTCAAGCGCAATGAGCGGAGCCGCGGCGGGTCCCATCGATGTTGTCGCTGGGGTGGCAGCCGCTTCCCTGTTCTCTTGGCTGGCGTATCGACGAGGCGGATTGACCACCGGTGGCGCGTTCGCGGCGGCTGCCGTGGGGACGACGATTGTGCTGGCCGGGGGGTGGGCGTGGGGCACGATCATGATCGCGTTTTTCGTGACCTCATCCACGCTCTCGCAATGGCGAGCGCGACAGCGCCCGGAAGAATCGATCACGGCACGCGGCCATCGCCGGGATGCGTTTCAGGTGGTCGCGAACGGTGGGTTCGCGACCCTGGCAGCGGCGTTCGCGCCGGTTAGCGATCATCCCGCCGTGTTTGGCGTGTTCGTCGGCACGGTCGCCGCTGCCACCGCCGACACCTGGGCCACGGAGATCGGTGGTCTTGCTGCCAGCAGACCACGGCTGATTACCACCGGCCGACCGGTCCCACCAGGAACGTCGGGGGGCGTCACGCTCGCCGGTTGTTGGGGCTCACTCGTTGGCGCGGCGCTGATCGGATTGCTGGCGGCGGCGGCAGCCGGCGCGGGCTGGGTCGATACGTCGTCTTCGGTCCAACGGATATTGCTCGGCGGTATAGCCGGCGGCGTTGCCGGCTCATTGGTGGACAGCATGCTGGGCGCGACGATCCAACTTCAGTTTGCCTGCCCTCAATGCCAAGAAACGACCGAGCGGCAGGTCCATCAATGCGGCACGGTGACGCTCCGCGTGCGAGGAATCATTTACGCGACCAATGACACCGTCAACGCGGCGGCAACCCTAACCGGCGGTATCGTCTCGGTCGTGATCGTTGCGCTGTAGCGCCGGCACGACAAGCCGACGGCCGACCCGGTAGGGCCGGCCGTTTCAATTGCTGATTGGAAAGCGGACGTCAATCGGTGCGTCGCCGCATGGCATTGAGGCTCGCCGCCACCAAGAGCACCAAGAGCGTGCTGGCAAGACCGAACGTCGTGGAGGCGTGCGCGTTGCTCGTCGCGATTCCCGTATCTGGCAGCGTGGTGACGTAGAGGCCGTCCGTACCAGCCGGTGAGCCGCCGCCGGTACCGTCCCCGCCTCCACCGGGCTGATTGTTCCCGCCACTGTTCCCGCCCGTGCCATCGTTGGGATCGTCATTGGCCGGCGGCGCGCAGCTATAGACTTCGACGCTGGTCGTGCTGCCGACGGTGACGGCAAAGCCGCCGCGGGCATCGGCGCCCTCCGCGAAGACGGCGCAGACATCCGAGCCACCGGCAATCGAATATCCGCCGGGAAGCAACTGGTTCCAGACGATGATGCCACCGCCACTGCCCGTGCCGGCGCCGACGACGTTGCCGCTGCCATCCGAGAGCGTCAGCGTCATGCCGGCATAGGGCCGGCCACAGCCGCCGGCAAACGCGGTGTAGTTCGCGGGATCGACATCCCCGGACGCCGGATCGTCGCAATAGAGGTGTCGCACGACCGTCCTGCCAGTGAGCACCACCTGGCGAACGGTCGCGGCAGTGACCGCATCTTCAGCCACCGCCACCGTCGCCGAAGCGCCAGAATCGAGATCGGTCAGGAGATATTCGCCCGCGCGCAGCTCGAAAGCCGCTTCGCCGTCGTCTCCAAGCGTGAAGTCCTCGGCAGCGCCGCCGGTGCCGTCGCCGGCTTCGGAGAGGCGCATGTCGCCATCGCCGGGCCCGCATCCTGGACCGCCGGAGCCCGGCGCGGAATCGACGGTGATGCTGGTTCCTTCTTCTTCACCCTCGGTGCACATGAATCTGGTGACGGTGAGTGTTCCTTCGGGCTGTGGAACGTAGTCGACGACGACGACCACGGTGAGCGATTCCGGTTCGACGCTGAGGTTGGCGGAGGCGCCGGAATCGTCGATGACCGTATAGTCACCGGCCGGTATGGCGCCACGCCAACTGCCGTCAGATCCGGTTTGCACCACGAGCTGACCGCCCGGCAGGAGATCGCCCGCGATCGTGAAGAGTGCCCCGCTGGTGGGGATACAGGATGACGCCGCGCCGGCGAGCGTGCGGGGACCAATGACGTTGAACTCGGTGCGTGGCTCATCGTCCGAGGTCGGGCAGGAGCCATTCACGATCTGCAGATTGCCGGTTTCCTCGCCTTCTACCAGGAGATGGACGAAGACGGCGCTGGCGCCGGTTTCAACGGGATCGATGGATTGATGGCCGCCAAGGGGAACGTAGCCCACTGGTACCGTCGAGATCACTTCCTCAATGACGACAGATGTTCCTTCCTCGGCGTCGAACGTCGTCGCACCTGAGGAGTCGGTGACAGGTGGTGAGAGTGGTTCGCCATCAACCGAGGCGTCGAATCCTATGCCCTGCGCCGGCGCGCAATCCGCCGCCGGATTCTCCGCGTCCGCGGCGGTACCGCAGTTGTACGCGGTGATCGGGATCGATACCAGTGCCGCGGCTTCAACGTTGCCGGTCTGCGCCGACTCGACGTCGCCCGCCGGATCGCCGGTGCCATCGGTGAGCGGGATCGGAGCGGCAACCGGCGTCCCGCTGACCGGCGCTTCCGCCGAATCTGTGGCATCGTCGTCGGCCTCGGAGGCTGTCTCTTCGTCGGTCGCTGCCTCGCCTTCGCCGATGTCGCTCGGAGCGGAGGTCGTGGGCGGTTCAGCTGCCGCGTCGTCTGCCGCCGTGGAGCCGCTTTCGCTACAGACGATGCCGGCGCCGCTGACGGTCTGGGCCGCTCCGTTCGCCTCAATGAGGTACGAAGCACTGCCACCGGCTTGGGCGAAACCCTGGACGACGGCCGTGAGCGACGGGCTGCCGCCGGCCGAGTCGGAACGGAAGCCGCCATCGCCTGTCGCCGCGCCCGTACTACCGATGACCGCGGCGCAGAATGTTCCGGCCGGCACGACGAGCGCATCGACCACGCCTGTTTCCGAAGTCGCGGAGAAGGTACAAGCGGTCTGATTGAGGGCCGCGTCGTGCGCGCAGGTAACGGCGACGCTCGTCGACGTGGTCGCGGGTGGCACTGCTTGCGGCGTCGCGGACTCTGGGATTTCCTGAGCACCCACCAAACTCGGGCTCATTGCAATTAACGCTAGGAGCACGACTAAGGCAGCGCCTAGCCGTACGCTCGTCGCGAGTCCTATCATGCGAGCCCTCCCCCCCGGGGTCTGGTTGGATGGTGGCGCCTGGCAGCACACTGCCGCGCCCGCGACATGCGGACTTGTCGCGGATTGACGCCTGCGAAATGCCGTTGCCCTCTCGCACAGTGACAAAGCACGTTCCCTCATCGTTGCCTCATCGCGGGAGGCAGGGCAATGGCTGGGTATGCGGACACATCCCTCCGTGCATCCTATCAACTTTGGACGGGTTCGGCAACTGACACGGAGGCAATGAGGCGGACCATTTTCTGGCTACCGCACCGACCGGGTTCGCGAGCGCAGAGGGAGGCTTTCGAGAGGAGCGATTTGTGTGTTTCGGCGTCGGGTCGGACCTCGGGTGCAGGCGTGACGGAGATCTGAATATCGAGCGGTGCGATTTGGGCACCGGACGCCGCCCGGGAATGGTGTCGGCGCGCATGCAATCGATCTGTTGATGGGTTGATGGTATCGAGCGCCGCCCGGGAAAGCGGGCGGTCCGGACAGTCCTGGCCGGTGTGGGTAGTGGGCGCCGCCGGGGAATGGTGGCGATGGCGACACAACCTAACCAAAGTTGGAATCGGACGCCGCCCGGGTGTGAGCGGACGGTCCGGATAATTCCGACCATTGTGGGTAGCGGACCCCGCCTGGTGGGAGCGGAGCGTCGTGGTCGTCGGGCGCCGCGTGGCGTGATCGGACGGTTGTGGGCGTCGGACGCCGCCCGACATTGAAATACCGGGCGACGCACGACGGAGTCCCGCCGGGACTCCGGGACTGAGCGCGGCATTTCGGTCCGCGGCCGAAGGGGTGCGGAGTTGCGGCTCAGGTCCATCTGTGCCGACTCAATCGCAGGATCGCGTCCGTTCGCGGCGTTGCAACGCCACGCTGAACATACCTACAGAAGCCTCTCCGAGGCTGTGGCAATCGACGCTCGCGACCACAGTTCTGGCGGGACTTCGTCGGTTGGGGAGTTCAGCCCGGCGCTGAAACGCCGGGCAAGCTGGCGCCAAACGGCATGAGTCGGCACAGATGGGCGCAGGTCACTCCCCGACGACGAACCAGTCTCCCAAAACGCTTAGGGGCATCCTTGCGCGGCGGATTGCGGCCGGCGATTGGAATGGCGACTGGGCAAGGATGGTCGGTGGGAAAGAGCAACGCCCGGGCCCTATGGCCCGGGCGTTGGGTCATGCGTGGTTCTCTTGTGCGGCAGGGGCCGGGGCCCCTACCGCGGCAAGAGGCTAGGCCGCGCGGCGGAGGGTGACGCCGGCCGCGCCGAGGAGCATCAGCCCCAGGAGCGCTACCAGCAACAGCCCGCCGTCTTGTCCAGCCATCGTGCCGGCGCCGGTCGCGGGGAGAGCCTTGACGCTGGCGACCTCGGCGGCGTTGCCGGCGCCGTTGCCGGTCCCCACCCCGTTGCCAGTGCCAGTGCCAGTGCCAGTGCCAGTGCCGTTGCCGTTGTCGTTCCCGTTGTCGTCGCCACCGTTGTCCGGTCCGGGGCAGTTGCCCGTGCAGTCGCCGCCGACGCCGCCGAAGCAGTCGCCGGTGCAATCGCCGGTCACGTCCCCGAAGCATTCACCAGTGCAGTCGCCGTCGACGTCGCCGTCGCAGTCGCCCGTGCAGTCGCCATCGATCGTGTCCCCACAGTCGCCGGCATCGATGTCGTCGACGCAGTTCTCGAAGTCGAAGGCGATCCAAGCGCCCGAGAAGGCTTCGGCGTTGGCGTTGCCGCCGTGGCCGCCGGTGCCGTCGCCGGAAACCGCCGCGCCGCCGTTGCCGCCGTCGCCGGCGTTGC
>JBOGUE010000086.1:0-5976 GCA_050695955.1 Thermomicrobiales bacterium
GTATCGACCGCCGATTGGCGCGCGGCGAGCACCTGCTGCTCCGCTCCGTTGTCCCGTGCGCTGTCGATCGCGGACTGCGCGGCGCCCAGCGCCGAGGTCACAGCCGTGGCATCGTTCGCTGCCGCAACGGTCCTGAGCTGGGCATCGGCTCGCGCGAGGAACGCTTGAGCGCGCGCATCGCGATCGCGATCTCGGTCGTAGACAAATCCGGCAATCGCAAAGATCAGAACGGCAGTGGCAAGCACGGAGAGCAGGCGAATCGGTACGTGAACACGGGGACCGCGCGGCAGACGCGCCCGGATCGATGGGGCGATCGGACCAGTCATCGAACTGCGGTAACGGTGCATTGTTCGCGCGCCGGGCGCGGGGAACGTATACCCCCGACGGTCACCTCGCCTCAAACGGGAAGCGATGCCACCAAAAATACGCTCGAAGGCGGTCACACACGCAATCTGGACGCGGCCCATCGTCTCGAACGACCTCCCAAACCAGCGGGGACGATCTGGGTCTGGCACATTCTCGCACGGGGACGCCGGCTGTGGCTCAATCGCGCCGTTCGCGGCCAAATCCGACGTGACTCCCCCCCGCGGTTGCACGCTCAATTGTGCGCCATGGGTCACATCGGCAACAAGTTCCTGTGCCGTGTTGTTGCTTGCCACAACACTTCGCCGAGGCGGCCATGGCCGCGCGACGGACTGTGCTTCCTGGCGATCGGCAGTCCAAATCCAGTGTTCGTCGTCCGCGAGGGTATGGACGCAGGCGGCGAGGCAGCGACCTTCGCCAAGCGCCTGGGCAAGTTCGTCGAGATCGGTGGCCAGGTCCGCCGCATCGCCGATGAGCGCGGGCGCCAGGGCGTCGGGAAGGGCACTCGCTTCCTCCAGTCCACGACCGAGACAGGCGCCGAGACCGCTGGAACAGAGCAAGACCCGGTCGCTCGAGGCGGAGGTCGTGGCGCTGATCCGCAGCGCTGGCTGCACACCGGTTCCCAGGGGACGGGCGGACTCGTCTTCCGCTCTGGCGTCGTACGTGCGTCCCCACGAATCGAGGGAGGGAACCGCGTAGACCTGCCGATCTTGCACAACGATCGCTTGGCCCGGCGGCGCCTGTGCGATCAGCATCTCCTCGCCGTCGAGGGCAACCGCGGTCAGACCAACGAAGACCCGCTCATCGAGGGATTGTGGTCCGTCCGGTTGGTTGGCGGCGCGTACGCGCTGGTGTGCCGATTCGCAGGATGCTCGAAGGACGGTCGCCAGCGTTCCCTCGCCGGTGCGGAAGGTGTCGCCCAACGCCTCGATTGCCTCGGCGGCAACGCGCATACCGTCGGCAGTCGGGGCGAGCGGCTCCGTCACGGCCAAGAGTCGACGACCGTTCACGGCGTTCTGAAACTGAGCAAAGAGCGTCTCGACCAACGATTCCGTCCGGCAGAGCGGCGGCCACGGAGGCCGGCAGGGAGTCCATCACGACCGAGGTCCAATCGAACCGACGCCTGATTTGGGAGCGAAGCACAGCAGCGCCGAACCACAGCATCACGTGCCGTGGTAATGACCGCCGCGTCCAATTGGCGTCGGGGATGAGAACCATCGGTTGATCGGCTCGAGTATAGCAGTAGGGAGTACGTACGTCTACGCCGGTCTGCCCAGATTTTATCGCAATGTTGTGCTAGCCCGTTGGTTCTACGCGTGCCAACGAGACACATCTTACATTGTCGAGCAATGTCATACGCGCTTGATTAATGAGGCGGAAGGGTCGTCTCCCGGAACAATTCGTCGTCGTCGACCGAGGTGTTGTTGCGTGCAACGTCATAGTCTCGATGCGTCTCCCCGCCGCGCAGGGCGCTCACCCACGACGCCTCCGAGCCCGCCACACCGCCAGCCGCGGTGATGGCCTCTTCGGCCCGCGCGGCCAGATCGGCGCCGTCCGGCCCCAATTCGGTGGCAAGCGCCGCGGCGCGGTAGAGGTGGTCCAACCCCTCCTCACGGTGCCCGTTGGTGCTGAGCATCAACCCGAGGTTGAGGCGAATCAGTGCCTCGCTCACACCGTCGCCGTGTTGCTGCGCGAGCGTCAAGGTGCGGCGATAGGTATTGATGGCCGCAGGGTCGCCGACCGCGTGCTGGGCCGTCGCCAGATGGAGCAACGCCTGCCGCAGGATCGAAACGCGATCGAGTGTCTCCGCGAAATCAACCGCGCGCCGGTAGTGATTGAGCGCGTCAGAGAAGTCACGTTGTCGCTGCGCGATACGACCGAGACGCCCGTGCAGCCGCGCGGCCGAGAGGCGGTCGCCCGCGTCCATCGCGACCTGCAATGCCTGTTCGTAGAGCGCGGTCGCGTGACCCATTTGGCGGGTTTCGAGCGCGAGCCCGGCCAACGAGGTCAGCAGATGGACCTCTTCCCCGGTCTGTCCGAGTCGCCGGTTGAGGTCGAGCGCGCGGTGATAGCACTCGCGGGCACGCGGGATCTGGCCGCTGGCGGCATAGATCTGGCCAAGCAGGGCGAGCACGTTCGCCTGGAGGTCGCCATCGTCGATGCGGCGCGAGATGCCAAGCGCCTCGGTCAACGCCCGCAAGGCGTCGTCCGGCTGGTCGAATTTCCAGAGTGCCTGGCCAATGCTGGCCAGCCATTGGGCCTCGTGGTGGAGATCGTTGTCGCGCCGAGCCAGGCTCAGCGCCTGCATGAGGTGGTCGAGCGCGTCGGCCGGCCGGTCGAGCAAGACGCAGGAGGCGCCGAGTCCACCCAAGGCCCGTTGTTCTAGCCGCGCGTCGTTCACCGCGGCGGCCAGCGATCGGCCCCGCGCAAACGCTTCCGCCGCCAGGTTCGGCCGGCCCGCGTCGAGGTAGCTCACGCCGAGGCGGACCGCCCACCCGGCCGCCGCTGGGCGATTGCCCAGGCGCTCCTCCAGGTCGAGCAGCTCGCGCTGTCGCTCCGCGACGGCATCGGTCCGTCCAAGCTGGCGCTCGGCCGCGATCAGGGCCATCAAGCACCGGCTCTCGACCGAGAGGTCGCCGATCTGGCGGGCGATCGTGACCCCCATTTCCAGGTGCGGGATCACCTCTTCAATGCGGCCGGTGCGGGCCAGCGATTCGGCGAGGGCGAGCACGATCCGGCTCTGCAAGCCGAGGTCCGCGGTGCGTTGCGCGGCGTCAAGCGCCTGTCGTTGCAACGCGGCCATCGTCTCGACGCTGGTACCGGGATCCATCGAGTCCATTTGGCGGACCAATGCCTCGGCGACCCCGTGGTAATACTCCATCCGCTGCGCCGACCGCCCTGCCCGCCGATAGAAGGACTGGGCCATCACCTGATCGCCCATCCGGCGGTGGATGTCGCCCAGGAGCAGTGAGGAGTCAACTTCAGATGGGCTATCAGTCGCCTCGTCGGCGATGTCGAGTTGCTGGGTAAGCAAGATGCGGGCACGCTCAAAGTCGTCGGCTTCCGCTGACCGCTGTCCGAGACGGGCCAACGCTAAGCGGCCGCCACGGACGTAGCCGGCGCGCTGGGCGATGACGTAGGCGTCGCGTAGCAATTGTTCGCGCTCGCGGCTCGGGTCTTCGAACGGGAGGAGGCCGTCGAGCGTGAGCGCGGCGTCGACAATTTGGCGGTCGAACCCCTTGGCACGGGCGGCGGCATGGGACAATCGGGCGAGGACGATCGCGAACTCCTCGTCCTCCGCCGCGCTGTCCTCAGTCACCTCGTCGAGGATGCGGAAGTCTTCGTCGGAAAGGGCATCGAGCACGGCCGGGTGCCGCACCTCGTTGAGCGCGCCTTGGACCGAGCGCCGGCGCTCGATCACCTCGCGCGCGATCTGCATGACGACGCCACTGTTGCCGTCGTGGCGACCGCGACCGCCAAACCATCCACTGATCCTGCTCACCAGGGCTGCTCCTCGTCCAGCGCGCATTGCAGTGCGTCCATGGTCAGGTTTCCACCCGACACGACAGCGGCCACTTTCTTGCCCGCCAGCTCGTCTCGCATCTGGTAGGCGGCGGCAATGGCCGCGGCCCCCGCGCCTTCGGCCAGCATCCCCGCCGTCTCCAGGATGACAAGGATGGCCCGTCGAATCTCCGCGTCGGAGACCAATCGAAAATCGTCCAAATAATCCCACAGGACGCGCATCGGCAACTCAAAGGCGACCCGCGTCGCCAAGCCTTCGGCGAACGTATCCATATGGTCATACGCCAGCACCCGGCGTTGCCGCCACGAGTCGTGCAGAACTGGCGCCCCAGTCGCTTGCACCGCCACCACCCGCAACGACGGATTAATCGCCTTCCCCGCGATCAGGGAACCGCTCACCCCACTACCGCCGCCCGCCGGCACAATCAGCACGTCTAGATCCGGCGCCGCTTCCAGGATTTCCAGCGCATAGGTCGCGACACCGGCGATCAGCCGCGGCTCGTTGGCGTGATGGACGAAGTAGGCGCCGTCACGCGCGGCCCGCGCTTCGGCCTCCGCGCGACACTCGTCGAAGTCGTTTCCATGGAAGACGACCTCGGCGCTAAGCCGCTCAATCGCGGCCACTTTGATCGGGTTCGCCCCTTCCGGCACGTAGATGATCGCCCGCGCTCCGAACTCCCTCGCGGCATAGGCGATCGATTGTCCATGGTTGCCGGTCGAGGCGGTAATCACCCCCCGCGCCCGCTCGTCCGGCGACAGGTGGCTGAGGAGGTTGATGCCCCCTCGCACCTTAAACGCGCCAATCGGTTGTAGGTTTTCGCACTTGAGGAAGAGGTCGCAGCCGAGACGTGCGGAGAGCGCGGGCGGGTTGATCAGCGGCGTGCGCGCGAGGTAGCGGTCGACCACGCGGCGGGCGCGAAAGACGTCCTGCAAGGTCGGGGTCGGGTGTTGGCGTTGCGTCACCGACTCTGGCGCCGGCGGTGGCGTGCGCTTCACGCACTCCGTCGCCGCTACGACCATGGTGCGGCCTCCACGCGGCTCTCGCCGCTTGTCGGCGCCGCGGGGTGGCGAACCGATGCGATTGCTCCGAGGACTCCGTGCGCTCGACGGTCGACGTTCGCGGGCGTCTCCCGGCATCCCGACCCCATCACCAGCGCATTCTGAACGACCGGGGTCACGAGAGCCAGTGTACCACGCTCAGGCGTGGCGCAAACCCCCTGACAGCGTGTCAAGGACGGCGGCATCCGCTGCGGACAATTGCTCGAAAACGGCCGATTCGGCTACCGCGTCGTGACTGCCCGGCCGACTGCCGAGCGGTGGGCATCCAATTCTAGGCGATCGTCGAGCGGCGGCAACTCGACCGGTCCCGCCTGGCGGCTCAACCCTTTCTCAATCAACCAATCAGCCAGGGCCGGGTTCTTCGGGAGGAGGGCGCCGTGGAGATAGCAGCCGATGGCGTGTCTGTACCACGCGCCTTCGGTCCCGTCGCGTCCGTTGTTCCCACGTCCGACGCGGACGCGCCCCAGCGGGTCAGTCTTCGGCCCGAGGAAGGTCAGCCCACTGTGGTTCTCGAAGCCGACGAGTTCGCCCAACGGGCTGTCGACGACGACGTTGCCGATGAAGCGCTCGGACCCGGCAACTGTGACGAGATCGAAGAGGCCGATGCCAGGCAGCGGCTCGGCGTCGTGCGGCCGGTACTGGTGGCCAAGCAGTTGGTAGCCACCGCAGACGGCAAGGAGCGATGCTCCCTCTTCGACCGCGGACTTGATCGCCTCGCCTTTTGCGCCCTGGAGGTCGCGAGCAACGGCAATCTGCTCCTGGTCCTGCCCCCCACCGAAGAAGAAGACGTCGGTTGCCGCCGGTACTGGCTCGCCGACGCCGACTTCTATCACCTCGGCATCAATGCCACGCCAACGTGCCCGTGCCGCCAGGGTCAGCACGTTGCCCCGGTCGCCGTAGATGTTCATCTTCGTGCCATAGAGCCAGGCGATGGTGAGGTGCATAGCGTTTCCTCAAGCGTTAGGCGTTAGGCATTAGGCGTTAGGCGTTAGGAATAGGAGCGGCAGGTCGCCGTGACTGCCCGTCCACAAA
>JBOGUE010000087.1:0-9685 GCA_050695955.1 Thermomicrobiales bacterium
TCCCACAAGCGTTACCACAATTCTGTTAGCTAAAGACGCGTACGAGGATGTCACTCGGCGCAAAGTTGTTCGTGGGGTTCTGATCTTGCGGGCAGGCCGAGACACCGATGCGAACGTCCGTCAACGCCTCGAGCATCACGTAGTCGTTGCGGTCGGCGAGCGATTCCCTGATCTCGAGCTCACCTCGCTGCAAGATAGCGACGTTCATAAACCAGTTCACCGGGTCGGGGATCTGATCCGGCGTCAGCCCGGCGTCGGCCAAGGCGTCGGCGAGAGCCGTTCTGCAACTCGCGTGGTCCGATAGCCCGTAGTCTTCCTCGTAGCGACGCGGGTCGCACGCCGCAAAGAGCAGGTCGTGGCGCCCGACCGTGTCTTCACCGATCTCAAACATTGGGGTGCGCCGGTTGGAATAGAGCTTCATGCCCGTCTGCAGCATGATCGAACTGTTCTTGGCCCGTGTGATTGCGGTCGACAGATGCTCCGCCGTGTCCGATAGACTAAAGGTGACGAAATCGGCAACCTGCTTGCCCTGAACGGTTGCGATTTGGACAAGCTGCCCGGAGTGGACCTCGGCGGCAAACGCCTCTCCGGGACGAATCTGACGGGCCTTGACAGCCTTGCGGCCGGCCAGGAGCTCACTCACGCGGTTGTCCCCTCTCCAATCCAATACGCCAAACCGCTCCATTGTCGCAGGCTGGCGCGCGCGGAATCAATCTCCGCGCTTCTCCTGGTGTCCATGCGGAGCCGCATGGCCCGCATGCCGATCGGCGATCTCTTCCAGCAAGGTCGCGGTTGGCGGGAAGTCGTGGAGCCTCCGATGAAACACGGCGTTGACGATGGCCAGGACGTGGGACTCCATAGTGCGGATGCACGAGATCCAAACGTCATCGTTGGCATCGATTTCCTCACGATCAAAGGCCGCGCGGAGCGTCTGTGAGCCTGGTTCGGCCGTGAGCAATGGCGCCAGGTCCGCGATCGCGCTCGCCATCTCGGCACGAGTCATCGTCCCACCGGATGGGTGCAGCAGGGCAAAACGTAGCCTCGCCATCGCCTGTGCCGCACGGGCGGTCGGTTCGTCGAAGAGCTCGCGCAGGTATATCGCCTCGCCGTAACGCCCGGTCAGGCGGCAGACGTTATAGAGGCGCTTGGCCACCTTGGCGTAATCGGGCGGCGTCGCGGCGCGGTAGCGGACGATCGCCCGCTCCAACCGGTCGACGTAGTCATCGCGGATCGCTCGCGGCAGGTCGCGGGTCAGCAAGGCCGCCAACTCCGCGCTGGCGGCATCCAGGTAGATCTGCTGATAATCGGCGTCGACCGATTCGTCGAGGCTGACAATCGCGCCATTGGGCCCTGACCACGTGGCGTCGACCACCTTGGACACCTTCGCCGGACCGCCAAGCGCTCGATCGAGCAGCAGCCAGTCGAGCTTGATGAAGCCTGGGTTCATCGCCATCTCGGGCCAATACCAGGCCGTATCGGAATGGGACAAACCCGCGCTGTGACTGTGATTGCCTGCAAGCACTTGGAGAGGTGACCAGCGCAGCGGCTGGCCGGAAACCGTGCCAAAGAACACTTCGTCCAGCAAGAGCCCAGGCAGCGCCGCGACGGCAAGTGCGTTGTCGCGAATCACCTCCGCGAGGATCGTTCTGGCCTCGTCGCGCCGCGGACACACGATGTGAATGCGCTCGAAGTAGTCGAGATCGGACGGATAGGGCTGAATGCGGCTTTGCGCCGAGCTGCCGGAAATGGCGAGCGCGCACTGGACTTCGGATCGCGGCCGTATGGCGATGATCCGGCCGATCTGCCGCAGGCGATCCAGTGTCGCGGGATCGAAGTCGATCATGGCGAGCTCGTGGCCGCCGATGCCGTGATCGGTGCAGAACTGAAACTCGCTTGCCGTTTCGTAGGCGAGTTGCATTGCCCGTAACCAGTCAGCCGAACGCCGCTGGTCGAGTTCAATCCCGGCTCGGCGGGCGTCGTCAACGAGATAGGCAAGCTGTCCTGCCGAGAGCAATTCCCACGCTGCTTCCTCGCTCATCGTTCTGCCCGCCTCTCGATGTCCGGTATCTCTGTCCGATTCGATGATACGTGCTTGGTCTGTCTTTCGGCGCAGGCGACGGCCTATGCCATACTTAGCTCACGGAGATAACGGGCTAAGTTCGGCGGCGGGCCGACAGGAGAAGGAAAGCCATCATGGAACGATGCCCCAATTGCGGCGCCACGGTGCGGGCGGGCGCGAAATTCTGCACGACGTGCGGCATGCGGTTGCCCGATCTGCCCGCGGCCGAGTCGCCATCGCCGACCGCCACGGCCAACCGTTCGCCGTTCGAGTCGACCTCATCGGTCACATCGACGCGCTGGCCCGCGGAACGGACAAGCCAAGCAACGTCGGGAGACGCCACGGCGGGATACGCCGTCGCATCCGGCGGTGGGCAAGCAGCCGAGACGGCTGATCAGGCACCGGTCGGAGCGTCGGAGCCCGCCGAGTTCGCCGAGCCAGTGGATACCTCGCCGCTATCGTCTGAAGAGAGCTCGGGCGAGGCGGCGCCAGGTGGGACGCCGGTCTGGCCGCCGCTCGGTCGCCCTTCATCGTGGGACAACTCGTGGCGATCCCCGGCGCCACCTGAGGCAGTCGAAGACACCCCGCTCGAAGCTAAATCGGCAGAGATCCCGGCCGCGGTGGCCGCTCCCGACGAGGACGAGTCGGAAGAGCCGCGGATCACAGGGACGGAAACCGGACGAGAAACTCCGATGGATGCGGGGATCGTCGAGGCCGAGGCAGAAGCAGAAGAAGTGGCCGTCGCAGAAGAGGTCGAGCAGGTGGCCGCGGCGGCCGAATTAGAGCCTGAGCCCCAGTTGGAGCCGGAGTCAGCGGCGGAAATAGAGCCGGAACCGGAGCCAGCGCAGCAGGCGGAACCGTTAGAGATCCAGGAAGAGCCATTGGTCGCAGTTCCCGAAGTCCCTGAGCAGCACCCAGGTCCGACTGATCTGGTCGAGACAACGGCTACGGGAGCCGGAATCGAGCGGGCATACGCGTTGCTCGACGAGTTGCGGGGAGTCGTGGCCGGACTGTCCGGGGATACCGGCCAACAGATCGCCGCCGCGGCCGTTGCAGAAGACTTGACGGCGGCGCGGTCGAACGCGAGCGACGACGAGTTCGGGCGACTACGGGCCGCCATCTCCAGCGCCCGTGAACGGCCGCGCGACATCGACACGATGCTCGACGTGTCGGGCCGGCTCGATGCCATAACCGCGCTCCACGACGCGTATCAGCGGCTGGCGTCGGCGGTTGACGGGGCAGTCGAGTCGCTGCGCGCATCGTCAGATCGTGGCAGCACTGACGAGTAACGCCATAGGATCATACGTGACGGTCGATTTCAGGACGCGTGTGCAAACCGTCACTCCGAGCCTCGGAGTCCGCGAGGAATCTCTCCTACGAGACGCACACGGAGAGAGTCCTTGTTTGGACTCCACCTCGGGATGACGTGGGGTTGCCAACAGGCGCTAGGATGTCGCCTGAGGTTCCTTCGTCTCCGGTTTCCCTTCATCCGCGGAGGCGTGATCCTCGGGTTCGGTCATCCGCGCTTCCGGTGATGGTGCGGGCAGTGCCGTCAGTGGCCGCCCACAGTTGGCGCAGAACGTTCCGGATGGAGTGACTCTGCCGCAATGCGGACAGGCGATGCGATGCCCCGATCCACCCAGGGCATTGAGATCGAACCGCAGCGCCTTCCGTAGGACGAGCCGAAACGAGACAAACAGGAGCGCGAAAAGAACAATCGCGCCCCAAAGGAGCTCCCAGCGCGCACCCGCCGGCTGCACCAGGAGATCGCCCACGCTGAAGAGCATGATACCGCCGACCCCGAGGGCAACGGGGAGCGTCAGTTCCGACGAGCGCTGGACCATGGCGTAATGCCACATGCCGGCGCCGACGAGAGCGGCGAAGGTTCCGAAAAGCAATGGCCGAATGACCGCGACGCCGATCAGCGTCGCCGTCCAATCTTCCAAGGGAATCCGCGGGTTTGTGCCGTCCGTGATCAGTGGCCAATAGTAGACGATTGCGGTTGCAGCCGCGAATCCGAACCCGGCGGCGGCGGCGAGCGTAACGCCGTCCATGACCTCGTTGCGATACGCGGGGTACTTCCGCAAAAATACAGGCACGAGCATTTGCAGGCCGATGGCGACCACCGGCATGACGAATCCGGTTACCAACATCACGAGCGCCGGTGGACCACCCTCCGCGTCCGCGAAACGCCCGCCGTACCCGGCGGCGCCGATCTTGAGCGGGGAGTTCTCGATCCAAAACTCGTTGACGAAGAATTGATTGACGACACCGACGAAGAGTCCGCCAAGGAATCCCGCGGCAATGGAGCAGACGATTCCCAGCCTTGGCTCGCGCTCGAAAAGATCGAGCTCGGTCAGAAATCGCAGGGCCAACAGCGGCACGACGAAAACGCCAATCAGGATTGCGGTCCCCTCTCGCCCGGCAAGCAGCGAGAGCAAGATCAGGACGATGGCGGCGTCGACGATCCAGGAATAACTCGGGCGATCCGGCACGCCAAGCCTGCCTAGCGAGCGGAACGCCGCCGAACGTGCGGAGTCGTTGGGCGTGCGCGTTTCGGCGGCGGCGGCAGTCGGCGCGGCCTGCGAGGCGCCGCCGGATCGCAGCGGATGGCCGCAATTGCTACAAAAATCGGCGATCTCGACCTCGGCGCCGCAGTTTCCACAAGTGACCGTCTGGCGCACCGTCGGCTCCCCTTCCCTTATCGCGACCGGGAACCGGGAACAGGTGATCGACTGTCCCGGCTTGTGAGCGACTAGTATAAGGACGATTGCGGCTTGACACCGTGCCAAAGACGGCATGGTTCGCGAAAGGATGTGTTGGCCATGCTCGTCGGACCCATCGGGGGATGCCCATCGTATCAGGCCGTGTTGACAGCCGAATCCACGCTGCATACTATCCGTTCGCTTTCGGCAAGCGCCGCCAATCGAATGCCGTCCTCGCGCTTTCAAAGTCTGCGCCCGCGGGCTGAACAGGTGTCAACGGAGACTCAAAGACGGCGAAACCCGCGCGACGTTGCCGGGATTTGCTCGGGACGAGGCCCCGAGGTCGCACGTGAGGTTCAGGAGGATGGACAATGGTTTCCAATGTGAACCAGATTCTACGCGCTCGGACCAATCGGCGCGCGGTCGTCAAGGCGGCGACCGGCGCGGCAGCGGCGTTTGGCACAACCGGTGTCCTGGGCAAGTCATACCGGCGGTCGCTTGCCCAAGAAAGCGTGCGCGCTCAGATCCTGCAAATCCCCGGCGCGGGCGGCTCGCCGACCGAGCAGGACATGCAACGGGTCGGCGAACTCTGCCTCCAGAGCGACAAGCAGGGCGCCTTCCAGGGGCAAACGCTGACGTTTCTGGGGTTGAACAACGCCGGGCTGCACAACCTCGTCTTCCGCCCGCTGGCGGCGGCATGGTCGGAACATACCGGCTGCGAGATCGAGTGGATCGACCTGCCGCAGGATCAAGTCTTCTCGCGCGTGCAGCAGAGCATTGCCAGCGGCACGCTCGACTTCGACTTGCTCGAAGGCGGGGCGCCGTGGGAGGGCGACATCCTCGGTAAAGGTTTCGCATCGGCGATGCCGGACTGGGTGAAGACCCAGATCGAGATCGACGACTATGTCGGTTATCTCCAGCCCCCGGTCGGCACCTGGGACGGTGTCACCTACCGCGTCTCCATCGACGGCGACGCCCACAACTTCAACTATCGCTCCGACGTATTTGCCGATGGGGGCCTGGCCGAAGAGTGGACCGCCTCAGGCGGCGAGGGCGAATGGGGTGTGCCGACGACCTGGCAGCAAGTCCAAGCGGTCACCGCTTTCATGAACGGCAAGGAGTTCGACGGCCAGCCACTCTACGGCATCCTCGACGTCTACAAGCCGTGGGGCGGATTCGGATTCTATTTCTTCACCAGCCGGGCGACCGCCTACGCGAAACATCCCGACGACAAGGCTTGGCTCTTCGACCCGGCCGACATGAAGCCGCGCATCAACAACCCGGCCTACCTGCGCGCCCTGCAGGACCTCGTCGACGCCCTGCCGTACGAGCCGGCCGATCAGGTGAATGCTGACGGCAACCGGACCTGGTCTGAGCAGTTCCTCGCCGGCATCGGCACCATGTGCCACTGGTGGGGCGACCTCGGTTCCAACGTCTACACCAACGACCTTTCGGTGGTGCAGGACAAAGTCGCCTTCAGCATCCTGCCCGGCTCGCCCGACGTCTACAACTCGGCAACGGGCGCCTGGGATACGATCCAGGGCAACAACTACGCCCCCAACAATGCCTATATCGGCTGGGGCATCTACGTGATGAAGCGCTCCGAGGAAAACGGCACGAATGAAGCGGCCTGGGACCTCGCAGCGCACCTCGGCGGCAAGGACATCTCGCTTTGGACCGCGGTCTACCCGTCCGGCTTCCAGCCGTACCGCAACAGCCACTTCAACGCCGAGGAGTGGGCGTCGGTCGGGCTGCCGCTCGAGTTCGCGGAGTCGTATCTCAAATCGGAAGCCGACTCGTACAACCACCCGAACGCCGCTATTGAGCCGCGCATCCCCGGCATCTTCCAGTACTACGTCGCGGCGGAGATCGAGTTGGCGCGGGCGTTCGCCGGCGAAGTGGAACCGCAGGCGGCGCTCGACGCGGCCGCGGCAGAGTGGGAAACGATCACCGATCAACTCGGGCGGGAGAGCCAAGTCCAACTCTACCAAGCGGCGCTAGGCTAGGCCACGCACCGCCATTCCGAGCGCCACGTCCTGTCATTCCGAACGGAGTGAGGAATCGTCCCGTCCGCCTAATGACGGAGAGAATCTTCATTCCGTTCGGAACGACATCGGGCCACGAATGCGAGGAAACGCGCGCCGGGTTGCAACGAAGTCAGGTTGACGACGCGCCTAGCATGGCTTCGTTGAGGGGACTTGATGCACCAGAGTTCCGCTGTTCACACGGCGGATGCCGATGTCGCCCAGGGGGGCGTTTCCGCACAGCGGCGTACACTGGGACGCGGCCTGATCCTGACCGCGTCGGCTGTCACGCTGGCTGCACTCGGACTTCAGCTCGCCAAGACAATTGGCTGGACCGAGACCGGGTTCGAGAACTGGCGCCCCGTCGCGCTGGCCGTGCTCGGCTGGGCTGTAGCGCTCAATGTCGGACTGGTTTTGGCGCGTGGACCGCGCGGAGAACGGGCGATCTTTCTGCTGCCGGCGGTCCTGTTGACGTTGGCGTTCGTCATCTTCCCGACGATGTTCGCGGTCTATGTTGCCTTTACCGACTGGAATCTGAGCGCGGTTGCGGGACGCCAGTTCAATGGACTCGACAACTTCCGACGGCTGGTCCACGACGTCAACTTCTGGCAGTCGATGCGCAACATGGCCTTCTACGTCGCGGCTGTGCTGGTGCAGTATGTGATCGCCTTCGGGCTAGCACTTCTGCTGAACCAGAATATCCGCGGCCGCAAGTTCTTCCGTGTCGTCTTTCTGCTGCCGTTCATGCTCAGTCCGGTGGCCGTCAGCTTCATGATCGGCCGCTCGATCCTCGATCCGCAGTACGGGCCCGTCGTGGATCTGCTATCAAAATTCGGGATCGAAAACGTGTCGTTCTACGGCGACAAGTGGCCGGCGCGGATCAACATCGTGGCCATGGACGCCTGGTACTCGATTCCGTTCGTGATGGTGCTCCTTTTGGCTGGCCTACAGGCGATCCCGCACGAGGTAATGGAGTCAGCCAAGATCGACGGGGCTGCCGCCTGGGAGACCTTTTCGCACATGATCTTTCCGCTGATGCTGCCGGTCAGCCTGACCGCCATCGTGTTGCGAATCATCTTTGAGCTGAAGCTGATCGACGTCGTGCGCGTCGTTACCGGCGGCGGTCCGGGCGGTGCGACCGACACGGTGACGCTCTTCGTCTTCCGCGAGGGGATCGAGAAGACGAACGTCGGCTACGCGACCGCCCTCTCCCAGTTCTATCTGATCTGCGTCATCGTTCTCGTCGCGGTCATTCTGACCGTCGCTGGTCGGTGGGTCCGTCGTTTTTCATAGCCAGCATGCGCGTCGCCGGACGTGACGCGCTAGGGGTTAGTTCATGGCAACGATCGCAACGCATCCCGCAAGAGCCTCGACCACGGGTGGCGCCCCGAAGAGACGACAGGTGCGCCGGATTGTCGGTCGGGTCTTGACCTATGCCGCTCTGTTGACCTGGGCGTTCATCTGCCTCTTTCCGATCTTCTGGGTGATGACCACATCGTTCAAAGAGGCAAAGGACATCTATCAGGGCGCGATCCTACCCTGGCTCCAATTCGAACCGACCTGGAAGGGGTGGGCGTCACTCGGCCTCTCGCCGGACACGATAAACGCGGCCTCCGGCGCGCGGGAGTTCTTCTTCAAGCACGCGCGGAACACCGTGATCGTCTCATTCGCGGGCGCGGCGCTGGCGACGGTCATCGGCGCCTTCGCGGCGTATGGGTTGACCCGCTTCGACTATAAGTTCGGCCCTTGGCGGAACAAAGACATCTCGTTCTGGTTTCTGTCGCAGTTGATTCTGCCGCCAATTGCGCTGGCGATGCCGCTGCTCGTGCTGTACCGGGAGCTGGCCTTACTCGACACGCGCATCGGCTTGATCTTGATCTACACAATTATGAATCTGCCAATCGTGATCTGGATCATGCGCGATCAGTTCGGGTCGGTGCCGATCGAGCTCGAACAGGCCGCGCTGGTCGACGGGGCGTCGATCTGGCAGGCGTTCTTCCGGATTGTCGTGCCGATTGCCGGCCCAGGATTCGTGGCCGCGTTCATCCTGGCCCTTGTCTTGTGCTGGAATGAGTACTTCTTTGCCGTTGTCCTCTCCGGCGCCGACTCCCCGACGCTCCCGATTCAACTCGCGGGTCAGACGAGCTCGCAAGGCATTCGATGGTGGTCGATCGCCGCGCTCTCGACTGCCGCAATCGCGCCCCTGGCAATCATCGGCATCCTCCTGGAACGCTACATCGTCAAGGGATTGACCGCGGGGGCCGTGAAGTAGGCCGGCGCCGAACCGGTACGTCCAACTCCTGGCAGACGCCTTGCAATCACGCGGACGTGGCGATGGCGAACGGCCTCGTGGAAGGGAATTCGAATCGCACATGAGCAAGAAACAGAAACCACAACGACAACGGCGGGCGCCAGAGCATCCGACCGACAAGTACGCTCGGTCTCACAAAGCGCCGCCTGCCAGCGAAGTCGAAACGCCCGAGCAGATGAGCGACCTGAACGGTAAGGACCTGATCGACGAGGCGTCGGAAGACTCGTTTCCGGCGAGCGACCCGCCTGGTTACACGCGAGGCAGTAGCAATCACACCACGGCCCGCAAGAGATAGCCTTTAGTCCGACTCCTCGAAGATGCTGTCTGGTTGGCCAAACTCCGATGGTCGCCAGAGCTTGCGGGTGTCCCACGTCTGCCACGTGTTGTTCGGCTGAAAGCCGAGCAGTTCAGGGCGAACGAGGATCAGATCCCGCGGGAAGCCGAACCAGAGGCCAAAGAGATCTTCGTCGGTGGCGCGTTGCAAGCGCTGGAGCGCCTCGCGCTGTTCGTCCGGGTCAAAGGCCGCCAGGATCACATCGATCGCCTCGTCCACGTCATCGTTGTGATAGCCGCCTGGATTCCAGCC
>JBOGUE010000088.1:0-2398 GCA_050695955.1 Thermomicrobiales bacterium
GACGGCCGGTACGACGCCGGACCAGCCCGCCGGGGCGGGCCTCACGCCGCGCGAACTCGAGGTGCTGCGCCTGCTGGCCGCCGGTCGCTCCAACCCGCGGATCGCCGCCGCCCTTTTCATCAATCCCCGCACGGCCACCACCCATGTCAGCAACGTGCTTGCCAAGCTGGGTGTTGACAGCCGGACCGAGGCCGCCACGTACGCCGTGCGCCACGGCCTCGATTGAACCCGCAACCCACCCTCCTCCGTACGTTCTCGTACGACTGACGTAGTCGCCTTCCCACGGTTGCCGCCGAAATATCCGGCGGTTGGACGATGTGCGCCGCCTGGCCCTCCGGCACGATGGACGCAGCCCGGTAGCCCCGGCGCCGAGTCGGAACGGCAAAGCCGGATCGGTTGAGCCAACGGAGGACGCGGCCATGACTCCACCAATCACCACTTGCGAGACTGCCCTGCTCGAGCGTTCACTCCGGGTCGCCCGTGCCCAGCGCGGATGGCAAAAAGAGGTCGCCGCGCGTGCCGACCGGCGTTCTGTGACGCCCGCTGCCGTCGAGCGGCGGGAACCTCGACCGGACCGGCTTGGAGTGGTTCTGGCGAAGCTCCTCAACGGCGGCGTGATCGCCGTGATCGCCGCCATCGTCGCCTGGGCGCCACGACTCACTCAGGCCCGCGACGCGTCCTGGGACGGGCTGCGCTCCAAGGAGCACGAGCTGGACGCGTACGGCGTGACGTGGGCAACGGACCCCGCGGATGACGAGCGGCTGGCGGAAGAGTTGCGACGGGCGTCGCAACGGCGTGCCGCGATGCCGATCCCGACCGCACATCTCGCGGCGCAACCGTCGATCATGGTTCAGGTGGCCGACGAGCGAGTGTTCCGCGCTCCGTTGGCGACGGATCGCTACCCGATTTTGTCGGCGATCGACCGGGCGCGCGACGACGGCCGGCCAGGATTCGCGGAGGATGCGGACGCGGCGCGACTGGAGCAGCTTGCCCGAGTGATGACTGAGCAGTTCTGGAGCGACATGGCCTGGGTCACGGGGTATGTCCCGGAGCGGGCATTCTGCTTCGTCTGCCAGGCGCTGGAGCGCGAGCGAACGGCAATCACGCTGGTCGTGGCGGACCCGGCTGCGGTCGGGTCGGCGGCCGCGTGAGCGCGGATAGAAAGTGAAGCGTCCGGTGTTCGTCCTCGACTGCCCCAGATGGTGTGCCCGCCTCGTCGGCAGGCATCGCTGGGCATTCTAGACGACCCAGAATCCGTGCCCATACAGCACGGCAAGGGCCGCCAAGAGGATGGTCGAACCGAGGATGACGGCGTCGCGGACCCAGGGGGGGCAGCGGGGTTGGGTGAGCATGAGGCCGGCGACGAGGTAGAGGCCGACGGCGGGAAGGAGATAGCGGCCGAGGGAGACCCAGGTGGCGGCGGTTTGGATGACGATGAGGAGGATCGAGAACGCTGCGATGCCGGGGTTGAGGCGGCGCCAGATGGCGGGAACGAAGG
Source organism: Thermomicrobiales bacterium (assembly GCA_050695955.1). Lineage (GTDB taxonomy): Bacteria > Chloroflexota > Chloroflexia > Thermomicrobiales > UBA6265 > JBOGUF01. The sequence goes on from JBOGUE010000088.1 coordinate 1,499, forward strand.
CCAAATAGAGGGCGGCCAGGGCGACGTTGAGGATGATGATGAGGTGGCGGGGGTCGCCGCGCAGGGCTTCGTTGGGATGGGTGAGAAAGAGGTCGAGGTAGAAGCGGACGTGCTCGTCCCAGCCGCCCCAGGTGGCTTGGGCATCGAAATAGGCGAAGAGGTTGTCGTGGGCGAGCCAAGTATAGGCAAAAAAGGCGGCGATGCCGAGCGGGGAGATAAGGCAGACGGCGAGGAGATCGCGGGGTGACGCCCGTCGTCGCCAGGCCAGGAAGAGGAGCGCGGCCGGGAGGGCGAGGCCGACGAGGCGGGCGCCGGTGACGAGGCCAGCAAACGCCGCGGCCCACCACCAGCGGCCGCGGGCGGCAGCTGACAGGCTTGCCAGTGATAGGACCAGGAAGAGCGACTCGGTGTAGGCGGCATTGAAGAAGAAGCTGAAGGGCGCGACGCAGAGGAGAAGCGTCGCGTTTTTGCTTGCCTCCGCGCCGAAGGTATCCGCCGCGCAGCGAGCCAGCAGCGCGACGGCGACGAAGAAACAGGCGTTGGCGACGACGAGGCCAGCGAAGGCGAGGTTGGCGGGAGTCGGCGCTGCGCCGGTGAGTTCCACCAGCCCGCGCATCAGTAGTGAGTAGAGGGGGAAGAAGCCGAGACCGTCGTGGGGACTCGGGTTGTCGGAGCTGTAGCCGTGGAGCGCCAAGTTGACGTAATGCGCGGTGTCCCAGCGCGCCCAGCCGTCGAGCGCGGGGTGATCGGGGAAGAAAGTGTCCTCGTACTGCGCGGGGTAGAGCGGCAGGCGGGGGATGGCTCGCAGCGAGAGCCACATGACGCCGGCGAGGGCGATGCGGGAGACGATCGCGATTGCCAGCGCATAGACGACGACCGGGTCGCGAAGGAGCGCGCGCG
>JBOGUE010000089.1:0-7794 GCA_050695955.1 Thermomicrobiales bacterium
GCCGACCACTGCTCGAAGTAGCCGTTGACCTGCTCTTCGGCTTCGGCGACCGACTCTTCGGCCGTCTGCTCGCCGCGAGCGACGCGGGCCAGCATGTTCGGCAGGGTGAACTCGCCGAAGACCGAGCCCATGACCGCGTTCGCTGGGCCGGGGTGGCCGATGTTCGTCGTGAAGTCGTTGGCGCCCTTGAGGATCACGAGCTTGTCCGGCGGCTCGGAGCCGTAGGGGTCGACGTCGAGCCAGCCGCCCTCCTCGAAGAGCTCCGGCGCGATGCTCGGGAAGGCGGGGAAGTCGTAGAGCTTACTCTCCTGCGTCTTGATGTTGTAGTTATTGACGAGGTGGAGCAGGAACTCCGCTGCCGTGTCCTGGTTCTGGGAGTAGGTCGGGATCATCGCGTTGTAGACGGCGTGGCCGTTGGCCAGCGCGGTCCCGTTCGGGCCGGCGAGTGGGCCGGCGAAGTAGATGTCGTTGGCGACCTCCGGGTTCTGCTCCTGCGCGGCGCGGTAGGCCGAGATCGAGTTGAGGATGTAGCTGGCCTGGCCGGCGACGAGAAGCTGGTTGTTGCTCGCCGCATTCCAGCCGAAGACCTCGGGGGTCATCGCGCCCTGGTAGAGCTGGGCCATGTAGTCGACGGCCGCGATCGTCTCCGGCGAGTTGATGACCACGTTCTCGTTCTCGTCCTGGACTGCCGCGTCGAAGGCCCAGAGCAGCGCCTGGGCGGCCATGTTGCTGTCGATCTCGTTGGACATCCCGATCCCCATCTGGATGCCCGCTTCTGCTTTGATCCGCGTCCCGCCGTCGAGCAGCTCCTGCCAGGTGGTGGGGCCGTTGGGGAGGTCGACGGCCTCCCAGAGGGACTTGCGGTAGTCGCCCGGATCGGGCGCGTAGCCGTGAACGAACGAATAGTTCGTCTGGGTGGTAGGGTTGTAGCCAGAGCGCTGGCAAACGCCGGACATCTCGCCGTGACGGGCACTGGCCTCCGCGATGAGGTCGGTCATGTCGACGACCGACTCCTCGAACTGTCCGAGCGAGGCGATATGCTCGACGAGATCGTGCCCTTCCTGGGCGGCAATCTCGGCGGCGAAGGTGGCCGGGACGTCGGCGGTGTTGATGTGGTCGACCGTGGCCTCGACGTCGTTCGCCGTGGCCCACTCCTGGACGAATGTGGCGAACCACTCGTCGTGGACGGGCACGAAGTGTTGCCAGAGCAGGATCTTGAGCTCGGTGCCCGCGATGTTGCGGGTGACCGGGGTTTGCCTCGCGGTGACCGGGCCGCGCAGCAACGGACTCGCCGCGCCGGCCAGGGTGGCCGCGCCCGCGGCCTTGAGCAGGGTTCGACGGTTGATCAGACCGCGCCGGTAGGAATCGCGCATCGTACCGCCTCCTTCATTTGTGGCTGGTGGCTGGTCTCGCGCGCCGTCGCGCGAGATCCCGACCAACGACCACACCTCGCGGGTGCCGTCAAGCGACGGGTTGCCGCCCATGATGGGTGGGGTAGCACAGCCTACGCTGGGCTGTGTCGCCGGGCCTGCGTTCCGTCGAGGTGTTCCTGGCGCGAGAGAGTACCGCGGAATGGGTGCGTTTGTCCTGGGCAGGCGGCGATAGGCTGCTTACCATTCCAGGTAAAGGCCTCAGCCAGTTCCGGCCAGAACGCATCACGCTCCCGACGATCCTGATCATCGAACGGCTTCCCCATGGCCCGGGTCTTCGCGCACGTGAGCACACCCCGTTTGACCAACAATTCCTTCTGCGGTCCCGCGCGTTCGATCAACGGCATCAAACGGCGGTGAAGGGCCTCGGCCTCGCCCTGCGCCCCCGCTTCGTACAGGTTGAACATCTGCACACAGATGTCGGTGAATGCGGCCGCCGGCATATTCCCCGCCGCGCCGCGCCGGAGTTCACTGAACAAGTTGGCGCAGCCGGCTCCGCCAAAAATCCCCCAGATCTCCGGTTCATTAGCCTCGACGATCTCGCCGATGTGGTGATGCGCCGGGGGGACTTCCTCTTTGATGAAATGCACGTGTTCAATCTCGCGCGCCAACGTCAGCAACAGCTCTCGCCGGATCGGTTGCCAGGCTCCCGCATTCTGCACAAAGATCGGCAAGTGGACCGCGTCACTGATGGCCGCAAAGTGCGCCAGGATGTCGTCGTCACGGTACCGCTGAATATAGGGCGGCATGGCGATCACGGCATCGGCCCCGGCCTCCCGCGCTGCCCGCGCGAAGGCGACGGCGGATTGCGTGCAGACGCCCGACACGCCGATCACAACCGGGCAGCGATTGCTCACCTGCCGCGTCACCACCGGAATCATCGCTAACCGCTCGGCATCCGAGAGCGTGAAAAACTCTGATGCCATCACCGGATGGACGATTCCATGCGCGCCGCACTCGACGCAGAATTCCACCGCCCGGCGAAGACCATCGAGATCCACGTCGCCTCGCTCGTCGAACGGCGTCGGCGGGATGGCGAAGATGCCTCGCCAGGTCCGCGGGTTCGCGACCGCTTGCTCCTCCAAAATAACCACTCCCTTTCGCTGTTGTCCGCCGCCACGTGCCGGCATCCGCAATCAGGGCATGCCTAACCGCCCAGTCGCGGATCGAGGGCGTCGCGCAAACCATTGCCAGCCAGATTGATCGCAAAGACCGTGATGAAGATCGCCACCCCTGGCAAAAAGACCAATGATAGGGAATGCCCCCAGACGCGCTGGGCCTCACTGAGCATATTGCCCCAGCTCGGGGTTGGTTGTTGGATGCCCAGACCCAAGTAAGAGAGTGTTGCCTCCCAGAGTATCAGGCTCGGTACCCGCAGCCCTGCCCAAATGATCACGATGGGCGCGATGTTGGGAAGGATATGGCGGAACATGACGCGGCGGTTGCTGGCTCCGAGTGCCCGCGCCGCCTCGACGTAGTCACGCTGCTTCACCGAGAGCACCTCGCCTCGCACCAGGCGCGAGAGCGTCACCCAGGCAACGGCGGCAATCACGAACGCCAGGGTGACTGGCCCCATTTGCCACAGCGAGGCGATAAGCAAGAGCAGGAACAGCGTCGGGATGGCCAGCATGATATCGACGAACCGCATCAGCACATTGTCGACCCATCCGCCATAGAAGCCGGCGCTCAATCCGTAGCCGATGCCGATGAGCAACGCGCCCACGATCGAAAGCCCGGCCACGCCCAAGCTAACCCGGGCGCCGTAGAGCAATCGGGTGGCGACGTCGCGTCCCAAGGCGTCGCTCCCCAGCAGGTAGCCGTCCTGGCCGATGGGAACGAAACGCGCGGTCAGTTCTTGTTCGTAGGTGGTCTGCCCGGTCACATGCTCGGCGAGCACGCCGGCCGACAGCGCCAGTATGACCATAAGCAACATGATCACGAGACCAGCCATGGCCGGGAGGTTGGTCCGGAAGCGCTGCCAGGCCATGCCGGCATACGTGCGTGTTCTTGTCTCACGGTCGAGACCAGATTGGCGCTGGCTCGCCATCGACTTGCTGGTTTGGATGGCTTCTGCTTCTGCTTTGGCCTGATTCACTCAGCAATCCGTTCTCAGAGACGGACCCGCGGGTCGACGACAGCGTAGGCAACGTCGGCAATGAGATTGCCAAGGATGACAAGCACGGCCGCGAAGAGCACAGTGCCCATGATGAGCGGGTAATCATGCCCGACCGCGGCAGTAAAGGTCAGTTGACCCATTCCCGGATAGTTGAAAATCTGCTCGATGATCAAGGCGCCACCGAACAGCTCGGGAATCGCTAGTCCCATCAGTGTGACCAACGGCAGCAGCGCATTGCGCAGCCCGTGGCGGAAGATGACCAGCCGCTCTTTCAGCCCTTTGGAGCGGGCGGTGCGGATAAAGTCCTGACTGAGCACTTCCAACATCTGCGAGCGGATGTAGCGGGTCCAGAGGGCAGTCTGGACAAACGCGAGGGCAAAGGCAGGCAAAAGGAGATGTTCCAGGCGATCGAAAACGCCACCGCCGCCGCGAACATCATAGAGCCCGCCGGCCGGGAGGCTCGGCAGACCCCATTGCCTAAACTTGACGGCGAAGAGGAGGAGCAGCATCAAGGCCAACCAGAAGGTCGGCACCGAATAGCCGGACACCGCTCCGGCCGTGCTGATATGGTCGAACCACGAGTTGCGCCGCACCGCGCCATAGACGCCGATCGGAATGGCGAAGAGGAGGGCAAGCACGAACGCGGTTGCGGTCAGCAGCAACGTGGTCGGCAGGCTCTCGATGATTAATCGGCTGACCGGCTGGTGGGTACGCATCGAAACCCCAAAGTCGCCCTGCGCCACATTCCCAGCCCAGGTGAAGTAGCGCATGTACAGCGGCTGATCAAGGCCGTAGTACGCCTCGATGCGGTCGATATCCTCCTGGCTCAGCTCGCGATTTTGCTCGAGTTGCAGCACAAGGTCGGTCACCGGACTACCGGGGACCAGGTTCGCGATGCCGAAGACCAGCAGGCTGATGCCAACGATTAATGGCGCCATCTGGATCAGGCGCCGGATGATGTGCTGAAGCATAAATGCTTCCGATCCTCGTGTTCAGCCGGATCGGCGGTTCGTTGAGCTTCGAGAATGACTGATTGGTCGACGCCACCGCCAGGCGACAGGCGACAGGCGACAGGCAGCATAGGCCACGTCGCTCAACCACCACCTGAGCGACCCGTCATCCTGGCTCCGCCGTATCTCATCGCGGTGCTATCCGTCGACCCACCAGGTTTCCGCATTGAAACCGACGTCGATCACGTTCGGGTAGACGTTGTGCGCTCGTATATTGACGGCGGCGACGTCCACCAGTCTCATAAGTAGAACCTGTGGGAGTTCCTCTAACACGATATTCTGGAACTCGGTCAGCAAGGCGATCCGTTTGTCACGGTCGGCTTCGCCGGCGATCAGCGTGAGCAACTCGTCCACACGCTCATTGCAGTATCCGCCACGATTGCCGGTGGCCGGCTCCGGCGTGCAGCGATAGTTGAAGGTGAAGTCAACCCCGCCCGTCGGTTTCGGCCCTCCGTTCCGAATGGCGGTGTCAAAGTCCTTGTCGACCGTTATCGTCTCCTCATAGACATCATGGCTAAACAGCTCGGGGGTCATCTCCACCCCGACCTGCCGCCAGTACTCTTGGATGACCGCGGGGAGGGCTGCCCAATCTGCCCGGAGATCGGTGACGCTGAGCATCCCAGGTTGGAGCTTGAGACCATCTTTCTCACGCACACCGTCCCCATCCGCATCGACCCAGCCGGCCTCATCGAGCAACGCGTTCGCCCGCTCTGGATCGTAGGGGTATTGGGCTGTAATCGCGTCGAGATTGGCTGCCCAATAATTGGGTGGCACCATGCCGTTAGGCACTTCACCGAATCCGAAGTAGACAGCCTCGCGAAGCGCCTCGCGATCGATCGCGAACAGCAGCGCCTGGCGGACGCGCTTGTCCTGAAAGAAGGGGCTCTTTTCGGGATCGAGCTGGTAGTAGAACATGTTGAAGGACGTCTGCGGCACCTCGACGATCTCGACGTCGGACCCTTCGAATTGCGAAGCAGATGCCGGGTCAATCCTCGGGACAAAATCCAACTCGCCGGTTTGCAACTGGACGACCTGCGCGGACGGATCGGACACTTCTTTGACGATCCACTCGTCAAGGTGTGGCGTGCCATTCCAATAGTCGTCAAAGCGCACCAGCGTCATCTGGTTATTTTGGACGTACTCCTGGAACTTGAACGGACCCGTGAAGACCACGAAGGCGGGATCGGCGCCGGTCGATGCGGGATGCGAGAGCAGTTCAGCCGGGTTGACCTCGCCGAGCACGTGTCGGGCCATAATCGTGACGAAGGTCGCCGACAACAGGAAGTCGACGACCGGTTGTTTGAGGTTCATCCGGACGGTCAATGGGTCGAGCACCTCGATGGTTTCGACTTGTTGGGCGAATTCGAGACTATCGACGGTCGCCGCCGCGATGTTGTCCGGATGAGCGTGCAGCTCAAAGGAGAACTTGACATCGTCGGCGGTAAACGGCTCACCATCATGCCAGGTGACGCCATCGCGGAGTTGGAAGGTCCAGACCGTCGAATCGTCCGATGCCTCCCAGGATTCGGCGAGCAAACCGGCCGGCTCGAAGGTCTGAGGATTGACTTCGATCAATGTCTCGGACACGCCCGGCCAACCGCCGGTGGCGAGGGACCAATTGCGGAGAATGCTATCCACGGCCGAAATGATCTGGCCGCCTTCATGCTCGGCCGACTCAATCTCGTACCCAAAGAATCCGGCGGTTCCGTCGTCGCTTGATTCCTGCGCGTGGACGGTCGTCGGCACGGCCATTCCCGAGGCCGCCAGGCTCATGAACAGACTGCTCTTGAGGAGGTCGCGACGTGGAAGTCGTCCACGACCATGTGAGCTAGCTGGTGTCCGGCTGCCATGGTCAGTTCGCATTGCCCGGATCTCCCTTCCAGCACTCGCTTCTGCCCCAGTGCTGGCGTGTCTTCCGCACTCTGGCAACAGTTGCCACCCGCCTTCAGCGCCGTTGGGGTAACGTTCAGAGGCCGGCATCATCCGATATGATCAATTGGGTGTCAAGGCTACGTTCGTGCAGATTGAGCCTGCTCTGGTGCAGTGAAAGGGAGCGCTTGTGCAAATAACCGGCCTCGACGTCGTCCGCGTCGGCGTCAACCATCGAGGTGATTGGCTCTTCGTCCGGCTGCTGACGGACGAGGGCTTAACCGGACTCGGTGAGGCATCACACGGCGGGAGCGATCCCGAACGCGACGCCATCGTCACGGCCATCCTCGAACAACAGTGTTTGCCGTTGCTGCGAGGTCGTGATCCCCGCGCCGTCGTCCCTGCCGTCGCCGCGCTCCAACGGATTGCCCGGGGATTTGCCGCGGCGACGGCTATCTCCGCATGTGAACAAGCGCTGTGGGATCTGGCGGGTCAGGCAGCCGGGCAGCCGGTCTACCGGCTGCTCGGCGGACCGACCCGCGAGCGCATTCCGCTTTACGCCAATATCAACCGCGCGACGGTGGAGCGTACGCCGGAAGGCTTCGCGCAGTGCGCCGCCGCCGCTGCGTCCGAAGGGTTCGCCGCGATCAAATGCGCGCCGTTTGACGGCATGGAGCGGCATCGCGTGCACGATCGCGACCAACGTGAGCGAATTCGACACGGGCTCGCGTGTGTCGCCGCGGTGCGTGATGCGGTGGGGCCGGCGGTTGATGTCCTCGTCGATTGTCACAGCCACTTCGATCTGCCAACCGCGGTCGAAGTCGCGGAGCAACTGCACGCGCTCGGCGTAACCTGGTTCGAGGAGCCGCTACCGACCGCGGATCTTGACGCGCTCACACGACTGCGCTCGCTCGTGCCCGGCATGGAGGCGATCGGTGGCGAAGAACTCTACGGCATCGAGGGATTCTGGCCGTACCTCGCGACCGGCATATGGGATCTCGTCATGCCAGACGTTAAACATTGCGGCGGCATCGCGGCGCTCCTCGCCATCGCGCACGTCGCGACGGCTCGTGGCATTGGTGTCGCTCCCCATAACCCAAGCGGACCGGTGGCCATGGCCGCGAGCGCGCATGCCACGGCGGCGCTACCGCACGTGCGCGCCCTCGAATACGCCTGGGGGGAGGTGCCGTGGCGGGCGGACCTTCTTTCACCGCGTGAGTGCATCCTCGACGGCGAATTCGTCCTCCCATCGACGCCGGGCCTTGGCGTTACGTTGAACGAAGACGTCGTCGCGGCGCACCGGACGTAGGAACAAAGACAGAGAAGAGGAGAGTCGGATTGACGAAAGAAGTAAGGGACGACGGGGGCG
>JBOGUE010000090.1:0-4212 GCA_050695955.1 Thermomicrobiales bacterium
CCCGATTCATGTCGTATGAGCACCCAACCTGACCAGTCCGACGCCTATTCAGCCTCGTCACCAACGGAATCAAGTACGCGCCGCGCCATACGAATACTCGCCGCATCGACCATTTGCCCCTCGACCGATACCGCGCCCTGCCCGGCTCTTGTCGCCGCTTCGTAGGCCGAGACGACGGTCCGCGCCCAAGCAACCTCACTCGGCGAGGGCGTAAATACGTCGTTGACGATGGGGACCTGGGATGGGTGAATGCACCACTTGCCGTCATAGCCGAGCGCCCGCGCCTTCCTGGACGCGGATCGCAAGCCGTCCGGATCGCGATAGTCGGCATAAGGTCCGTCTATCGCGCGGACACCGGCAGCCCGCGCGGCAACAACAATGGTGCTCATCGCGTAATGCCAGCGGTCTGCCCCATAGGTCGCGTCCCAATCGTCCGCAACCCCAATCGACTCGGACGGCATGCCGACTGACGCGGCGTAGTCGCCTGGTCCAAAGATGAGCGCCTCGACCCGGTCGCTGGTCTTGGCTATCCCGGCCGCGTTAAGCAAACCCTCGGCGCTTTCGATCTGGACTTCGACGCCGATGCGCGGTTCGATACCGAGCGCCATCTCCAGTTGGCCGAGGAGAGTCGCGACGACGTAGACGTCCTCCTGCCGCCTCGCCTTCGGCAGGATCACCAAATCGACCCGATGCGCGGCGCCTTCGACGACATCGATGAGGTCCCGATAGAAGAACGGCGTGTCGAGCGCATTGGCGCGGAATGCGCGCGGCTTGCGCCCCCAATCCAGTTCGCGAAACGCGCGCACAACGTTAACTCGCGCGGCTGCTTTTTCGCCCGGTGCGACGGCGTCTTCGAGGTCGAGAAAGGCGACGTCGGCGTCGAGTCCGGCCGCCTTCTCGATCATCCGCCAGTTCGACGCGGGCACCGCCAGTTCGCTACGCTCCAGCCGCATCATCCCTCCTCGTCGTGGCTCACGCCAAGACTAGTCTGTCCCGAATACGAAGTGGATGATGTTATAGAAAGTCCAACCGATCAACACGCAGACCGGGATCGTGACGACCCAGGCCGCAACGATCCGACCGGCGACGCCCCAGCGCACAGCCGAGGTTCGGCGCGTGGCGCCAACGCCCATGATCGCGGACGAGATAACATGGGTTGTCGAGACTGGAATGCCGAGGCGACTCGCGACTTCGATTACGGTCGCCGCTGCCGTTTCAGCCGCGAAGCCATCGATCGGGCGCAGTTCGACGACCTTCAGGCCCATGGTCCGCACGATGCGCCACCCGCCGACGGCCGTGCCCGCACCCATCGCCAGCGCGGCGGAGAGGATGACCCAGAGCGGCACCGACCACTCGTCCCCGCTCCAGCCGTAATAGCTGGCCAGCGCCAAGGTGATCACGCCCATCGTCTTTTGGGCGTCGTTGCCACCATGACTGAAGGCCATGTACGCGGCTGAAACAATCTGTAGCCGACCAAAGATGCGATGGACGAGCCGCGGAGCACGCTTCGCGAATATCCAGAGCAAGATAAAAAGCAGGGCGAAGGCCCCAGCGAAGCCGAGGAGGGGAGAGAAGACCATCCCTTGCAGGACCTTCGTCACACCGTCGACCAGGATCGAATCGGCGCCGGCTTCCGCAATGCCAGCGCCGACGATCGAGAAGACGAGCGCGTGGCTGGAACTCGAAGGGATGCCGAACCACCAGGTGATCAGATTCCAGGTAATCGCCGCGAGCAACGCGGCGACGACGAGACCCTGCGTCGCTATCTCCGGTGGCACAATGCCCTGGCCGACGGTGCTGGCAACTGCCGTGCCGGTGAGCGCCCCGGCCACATTGAGCACCGCCGCCATCAGGACCGCCCGGCCCGGTGAGAGGACGCGCGTGGCCACCGAGGTCGCGATTGCGTTCGCCGTGTCGTGAAAACCATTGATGAAGTCGAAGGCGAGACCGAGAACGACGACCAGGATCAATGCCAGCAGAGCCGATTCAGGCATGCTTGAGCAGGATCCCTTCCAGCGTGTTGGCGATGTCTTCCGCGCGATCCGTGGAGTCCTCGAGGAGCGTGTAGAGTTCGCCCCAACGGATCGCCTGAATCAGGTCCGGAACGTCGGTCACGCCGTCGTACAGGCCGGCCAGTGTCTGATTGAGGACGTCATCCGCCTCGTTCTCGAGCCGGTGTAGTTCCAAAACCGACCGGCGGAGCGCCTCATGTCGCTTTGCGGCAAACTCGAGCACCTTCACGGCTTCGACGACGATATCCGCTTGCTCTTGTAGGATTCTGGTAAAGAGCTTCGCCGGTTCTCTCGAGGGACCGAGCTTGTAGAGCGCGATGCGACGGCCGACCTCCTCCATGTCGTCTACGAAATTATCGATCTCGCCGGCCAAGTCGCTTATATCCTCCCGGTCGAGCGGCGTGACGAAGGTACTGTTGAGCGCGCTAAAGACGCGATGGGTGATCTCGTCGCCTTGATGTTCCAGGTCACGCAATCGACGAACTTTGCGCTCGACGTCGGTCCCCTCGGCAATAATTTCCGCGAGGAGGCGAGCCGTCTCAGCCGCATTCGCCGCCCCGTCATTGAAATGCTGGAAGAATTGCTCGTCCCGCGGCAGAAATCGCGCGAGCACCATCGTGTTGTTACTCCCCTTCCCGGCGACCACCGCATGGCTCGCGGCGCTTAACAGGATTTTAACAACTTTCGGGCCAATTGTGCCGCCGTTGCAGGGTCGCGCTCGTGACGCCGGAAGGGCTGAGCTATTCGGGGATTGAGGATCGACGACTGATCACGATGGATTTTGGCGCACGGAGTCCCGCGGCGAGTTGTCCACCACGGAAGTCACCAGGCCGTCGAAAAGCGTCGGTCCGGTTTGGGCCGGGATCGGCAAGGTCGTCGTGTCGTCGCCGTCAACGAGACTGGCCTGGATCCAGCGATGCTCTTCGGCGTGCATGAAACGGGCAAACCGCTCGACGACGGCGCGCGCATCGTCGCTCAGGTCGCGATAGAGGGAGAGGAGACGCCGTTCGGCGGTGTTGTCAACCGCACCGCCGAGTGGCTCGAGGATACCGGCCGCGCGGAGCACATCCCACCGGGACGTGCCGAGGGCGACGGCCAGTTTATCAAGCACCGGGACGCTCGGCCGGGTGCCACGGCCGTGCTCGATGTCGCAGAGGTAGGAGCGGCTGATGCCGGCGCGAGACGCCAGAGCACGCTGGCTAACGCCTTGATCAAGGCGGGCAGTCCTAATCCATCCTCCCAACGCCTGGTTTCCCTCGCCCTGTGGTTTAGCGGTCGAGCGGTCGCCAGTTCGCGGGGTCATGCTGGCCTGCCTCCAACGGTGATTGCGTGGCTGAGCACGTCGCCCACGGGATCGCGGCGCACCCCCGTTGCCAATGCCATGCGACAGGCCACCGATAATACTCTGCTCGGTCATGGTGGCCAAGTCGTTGATTAAGAGGAGGCAGGAATACGCATGCCGGCGAAGAGGCGGTCGAAAGCCTGGCCGTACATCGCATCGACGTCGCCCTGTGCACATTTTTCGCACATGCCGGTCATTTCGAGCATCACGCAACCATGGCCCATGGCCCATATCACCAGTGCGGCCATGTGAGGATCGGCCGGTGCAAGCTCCCCCAAAGCCATCGCCTCTTGGACGGCCGCGACGACGAGATCGAAGATACGGGCGCCATCAACGACCTGTTCTTCACCTGGCTTGTAGCCGGCGTCGAGCTGCCCAAAGACGAGACGAAAAAAGTCGGGATGGTCGAGGGCAAACTGGCGGTAGGCCGCGCCGATGGCGGAGAGCCTCGCCAGACCTGGCTCGCTTCGGGCGATCGCGACCTGAAACGTTTCGGTGAGGAGACCGACGCCTTCGGCATGGAGAGAATCGAGCACCGCCTCTTTACTGGGGAAGTAATCGTAGAGAGTCGGCGCGGTGACACCGACCGCGCGCCCGAGCGCCCGCATCGACAGTCCCTTGTAGCCGTCTTCGAGGACGATTTTTCGGGCCGCCGCGAGGACATCCTCGCGCATCAGCGCCCGCAGGCGCTCCCTGCGTGAGTGCGGGGTTTTGATGGTCAGTTGATCGATCGCCACGCATTCCTCCGAACGTCGTTAGGAAAGATCTAACATCGTTATCTTAGTCCATTGGTCAGATTATTGTCAATCGTGATCGCGCGCCGGTCATTATCTCATTTTCCGCGCGCTTGTCGTCCAC
>JBOGUE010000091.1:0-7956 GCA_050695955.1 Thermomicrobiales bacterium
CGGGGTTTTCACCGACAATCTGCGCGATTTCCAGCGCGTCCCTGACCTCGTCGTTCGCCAGCCAGATTGGTAGATATAGGGTGATGGGTGATGACGTCGTTCCGCTATCACGCAATCCCCATTCCCCATTATCCCACCGTCGTCCGCTTCAACGTCTCCCACGTATCGACCGGCGACGGCTCGAAGCCTTGCACCGTGTCGCGCAGCGCGAAGTAGGCCGTGCGGGTGAAGAGGAAGATCGCCGGGGCCGCCTCGGCAATCGCCTTGTCCGCCTGCTGGTAGATCTCGCGGCGCGCGGGCGGATCGACCGTCGCCCGCCCCTCTTCCAACAGCGCGTCGATCGCCGGATCGCCGAACTGGAAGGCGTTCACCGAGCCGCCCGTGTGGAACGCGGGGTAGATCGCCCGGTCCGGATCGTTGCCGCTGCCGTTGAAGCTAACGAAGCTCTGAAAGTCCCGGCTGATCCAGCGATCGATGAACGTCCCCCACTCGACCTGATCGAGCGTGACGGTGATCCCTACCTCCGCGAGCTGCTGCTGGAGCACCAGGGAGATGTTGACGAACTCCGGATAGAGCGGCGAGACGGTGATCGACATCTCGAAGCCGTCCGCCAGCCCTGCCTCGCTCAACAGCGCCGTCGCCTGCTCCCGATCCGGCTGATAGAGCGGAAGCTGGTCGACTGGCGTCGCCCAATCGCCGAGCGTCGGTACGATTGGCCCAGTGACACTCCCCTCGCCGAAGAAGACCGCATCCAGCACCGCCGCGCGATCGATCGCCAGGCTTAGCGCCTGCCGCACCTTGACGTTGTCGAACGGCGCTTGCTTGGTGTTGAGACCAAGCAAGTAGTAATCCGTCGTCTCCTGGGTGACGACCTCGACGCCATCCTCACGGCTGGCCAGGCTGACCGCCGCCGGATCGGCCAGCGACGTCAAGCCGATCTCCCCGGTGCGGATCGCCGCCAACCGCGACGCCTCGTCCGGCAAGATGCGGTAGGTCAGCGTCGCCAGCTCCGGCAAGCCTTCTTCCCAATAGGTCGGGTTCGCGGCCAGCACCGTCTCGACGTCCTGGGTGAACTCCTGCAGCGAAAACGGCCCCGTGCCGACCATCGTTTGCTGGAGGTCGGCTCCACCCTCGACCGCGGCCCGCGGCACGATCGCCGCGTAGGTCGCGCCAAGCACCGAGAGCATCGGGCCGTACGGCTGCTTGAGGGTGAAGGTCACCGTCAAATCGTCGGTCGCCTCGATGCTGGCGATCGGCTCGAACTGGCTCGCCCACGGCGACGCGATCGCCGGATCCAAAATCCGCTCGAAGCTGAACTTGACGTCAGCCGCCGTCAACGGCGTGCCGTCGTGGAATGTCACCCCCTGCCGCAGCGTGAAGATGAACGTCGTGTCGTCCGGGTTTTCCCAACGTTCGGCCAGCCCTGGCACGGCCTGATTCTCCGCATCGAAGTCGACGAGTTGATCGTAAACCGGGGCCATGACCTGAAAACTCGAGGCCGCCGTGACCAGCGCCGGGTCGAACCCGACCGCCTCCTGCGCCTTCCCGATGATCAGATCGCCCGTCTGCCCCCCCGCCTCCTGCGCGCTCGCAAAGCCGCGAGGCAGCACCCCCACCCCTGCAACCGCCGCGCCGGCCCCCGCCGTGCGCAGCAACGTCCGCCGATTCAGCGTATACCGGTCCATACGACCTCCTTCAGGTACGAGTCGCCAGTCGCCTGTTTCCTGTCGCCAGTCGCCAGAAAACCTGGGGCGAGTATTGCCCGGGTCCGGTGATCTTCCGACGACGTGTACCCGCCTATTGTGCCACCTGTACGCGAGACGTGGGCGGCACCAGCTTGCCGAGCGGGACCACGCGCCGCGCCCCGGTCGCGCCGGGCACATTCGTTGGCAGCCCGACGAGCGCGTCGTGGGCCATTAAGGCGAACGCCATCGCCTCCTTAGCCCGGCTGTTGACGCCGTGATCCTCACAGGTGGCAACCGGCACCGGAGCAACCGCCGCCCCCAGCATTCCCATAAGCGTCGGATTGCGGCTCCCACCGCCACCGACGATCACCTCGTCCACCCGAGGGAGCCATGCCACGTACGCATCGGCAATCGTGCGCGCTGTGAACGCCGTCGCCGTTGCGATCGCATCGTCGGCACGCTGCCGGACCGCCGCCGTCGCCGTCGAATCCGCGGCCAATACCCCTTCGTCCAACCCGGTGATGCGCAGGACTTCGCGCGCGAACGCAAGCCCGTATCGCTCGCGACCGGTCGTCTTCGGGGGCGCCAGGCGGAGATAGTCGTCGTCCAGCAGGCGATCGAGGAGCGCCGGATCGACCGTGGCGCGGGACGCCATCGCCCCGTCCCGATCGAAACTCTGCTCGCCACCGGTCACCAGCATGACCAGTCCGTCGATCACCATGTTGCCCGGCCCCGTGTCGAAGGCCCGCACCGCATCCAACCCGCCACCCGCCGGCAGGTACGTGACGTTGCCAATGCCGCCAATGTTCTGCACCGCCCGGCTTTTCATATCATCGCGCAGCATCACCCAATCGAAATACGGCACGAGGGGCGCGGCCTGCCCACCCGCGGCGATGTCGGCAGCGCGAAAGTCGGCGATCACGGGCACGCCGGTCCGCTCCGCGATCTCGGCCGGCTCCCCGATCTGCAACGTCGAACGCACCGAGTGCGGCAAGTCCGCCTCTGGCCCCGGCTGATGCCAGACCGTCTGCCCGTGCGAGCCGACGACGTGGACCCGCTCCATCGACACCCCCGCTTCGCAACACAGCGCCAGGGCAGCGTCGCCAAACAACCCGCCGACGACGACATTGACCGAGCAGAGCCGGGCGATGGCGTTCGGCGCGTGCGGGTCGTAGAGGGCGAGCAACTCCTCCCGCACTGCCGCCGGATAGGGCGTTGAGCTGAAACAGACGAGCTCGACCGTGGCCACACCGCCAGCGCCTGCAATGCGCACCAGTGCGGCGTCGATGCCGTCGGCCGACGTGCCGGAGATCAATCCAATACACAACCTGGCTTGATGGTGGTCGGTCACGCGGACTCCTCGCTACGTCCAATCGGGAACTCATCGGCCAGCGCCGTATTGAACGCCAATCGCGCCGCGCCGATACCCTCGCGGACGGTCGGGTGCACGCGGTTCGTCAGCAGCACGATCACCAGATCGCGATCCGGGTCGATCCAGAGCGACGCTCCCGAGAAGCCGGTATGCCCAAAGGCGCGCGGACCGAGCGGCCGGCCGTGATCCTCCGGATCGTCGGTTGGCAAGCGCCAGCCTAGCCCACGCCCCGGCGCCTGCTCTTTGGTCGCCTCCGCCACGATCTTCTCACTGAGCAATCGATCGCCGTTCACCACCCCTCCATTCAGCCAACATTGCCCGTATCGAAGCAAATCGCGCCCTGTGCCAAAGAGACCGGCGTGACCGGCGACGCCACCCAGGCCGTAAAAGGCGTTCCCGTCGTGGACCTCGCCCCAGATCAGTTCCTCGCGCCAGCCGCCGAACTCGGCCGCGCGTTCGGCGGCCATGCCGCGCTCGTAGAGGTTACCGACCTCGGCGGCCGCGATCCGATCCCGCAACCCAGCGGGCGGCGAAAACATTGTCTCCGTCATCCCCAGCGGTGCGAAGACCTCCCTCACCGCAAACACGGCAATGTCCTTGCCGGTGACCCGTCGCACGAGCTCCCCGAGGAGGATGAAGCCGAAATCGCTGTAGACGGACTCGGTTCCCGGTTCGTACGCCGGCTCCACCGCGCTGATCGTTGCCAGGTACGACGCCGGTCCCGCCCCATCGACGTAGAGCGGCCGCCAGGCCGGGAAACCGGCCGAGTGGCTCAACAGGCGGCGGACCGTCACGCCCCGCTTCCAGCCTTCGACGCTGAACTCGGTCAGATACGCGCCTACAGGCTCATCGAGCCCCACCAAACCCGCATCAATCAGCCTCAAAATCGCAGGCAGCGTCGCCACAACCTTCGTCAGCGACGCGATGTCGAAGATCGTCTCCTCCGTCATCGGTATCCGGGCCGACTCCCTGACCGCCAAGCCGGTCGCGCGATGGAGCAGAACCTCTTCTCCCCGCGCCACAAGCGCAACTGCGCCCGCGTAGGCGTCTGCTAGCTCACCGTCATGGATCGCCCGCCAGGCCGATGCGAGTGACCCGGCGCCGTGTGCCGATTTCGTCATCAACACCGATCCTCCAAGTTTCGTCCACTCCATGTCGGAAAGAGACACTGATTGCTCTGTCGGAAATGGCGTTCGCCCGCGGAATGAGTGATCACAGGCGTCAACCGACGCCAGCGACGGGTTCGCGACGTCAGTAACGTAAGGATGAAAGAGGAGTCGACATGAGTCATCTCCAGATCGATTCACGCCCAGTCCCGCACGAAACCCCGTTGCCGATGGTGGCGGTTGCGGCGCAGTCCGCGTGGACGGTCGACCCGTTGGCGCCGGTCGCTCCGGCGCCCATGGTCAACGTCACGACCAACGTCGCCGCGCCGACGGTCCACCTCAGCGTGCAGTCGCGGCAACTGCCGTTCCTGCTCCGCGCACTCTGGTTCGTTTTCGTTGGTTGGTGGTTGTCGGTGTTCTTCATCACCGTGGGGTACCTCTTCCTGCTGCTCGTGGTGACGATCCCCTTTGGCCTATACCTCCTCCACCGAGTGCCACAAGTTCAGACGCTGCGCCAGCGCACCGCCAGCTTCAAGACCGAGTACCGCGACGGCGCCGTCTATTTCACCGAAGGAACCCAGCCGCAATATCCGTGGTACGCGCGGGCGGTCTACTTTGTCTTCGTTGGCTGGTGGCTGGCGGCGTTCTGGCTGACCACGGCATGGCTTATCAGCCTTCTAGTGATCACCCTGCCCCTCTCGGCCTGGATGATCGACCGTACACCGGGAGTGCTCACCCTCCAACGGCACTAATGCCGTATGGCGCTTATCAATGCCGGCGCCATGAATCCGACCGGGGAAGACTTACGTAAAGTCAAATGAGGGCGGTCGGAATCCCCCCTTCCCTCGCCGACCGTTCTCACGACCCCCGATTGGGCCGCCCGCCAGCCACGGGCGGCCCATCTTTGTGCCGCTATTCGCTCAACGTCGCGTTGACTTCGGCTCGCCCGAACGCCCGCGTGATCGCCGCCAGCAACTGGTCGATGTCGAACGGCTTGAGCACCACCTCGACGTCCATTGTCACCAAATGCGCGTGCAACTCGCGCACCGTGCGGACCGCGGCCGTGCAGACGATGATCGGAATCGCCGTCGCCGCGCGGTCCATTTTCAGCATCTGCAGTAGTTGCCACCCGAGCGGCTCCCCGCCAACAAGAGAGTCGAGGAGCAGCAGGTCTGGCTTGGCCGCTCTGACCCGCTCCATCTGCACGAAACTGATCGAGCAATTCGGGCACGTCGTTCATGACGTAGATATGGTTCGGCATGTCTTGTGCGGCCGTAATAAAGGACTCCCGTTCGGCAATTAGCAAGAAGGGCAGCCGTGTCCAGTAAAGCCGCGGCCAGCCGTGGGCAGAGTATAGTCGGATCGCTTCTCCGCAAATCGCACACTCGTCTCGCCGGCATCGCATATGGCATCATCCCCTCGCGGTGCTCATCGGGTCAACCAATCTCGATGGACGGAGGTACCAATGGCCGTTTCACTCGATCGCACGTCCGAGATTGTGGCGCTCCGGCAGCATTACCGTTTCTATGACGATGCCGGCGTGATCGCCTCCCTACGGCGTCACCCAGAGCTGGTGCCGCTCCTCCAACAGGCGGCAACGCGGATTCCCGAGTTTTTTCCGGAGGACACCACGCTGCGGTTGGAAGTCCTAGAAGACCCTGACGATGAAGAAGGTTGGGAGTCCAAGCTCTATGCCGTTATCGAAACCACACTGCCGTTGCCCGATGCCCGCGCCAAGCTGTATCAATTTCGCGACCAATGGTGGCAGGATGCTTCTGACGTCGCCGTTGGACTCCTCTCGCTCGTAGCCGACTAGGGGTACATGTGTTCGATTGGGAGGACTACTGAGAGCTTGCGCGAGAACTTTCCGCGGTCACGTCAAGCGAAGCGTCGTTGCGAACAGCCATCAGTCGCGCGTATTACTGCGCTTACCACCAGGCGACCAAGACCTGTAGGGACAGGATAATCATCGTTCCACGAAGGCACCGGATTTGGGACCACCTCGAGGAGCATGGACGAATCCATAATCAGACGATATATGTCGAAATCGGAACCCAGGGAGTCAATCTCCATCGACTGCGAATACAAGCTGACTATCACAATCCATTCAATGCCAACAATCGTCAGTTGAGGCCTCTACCAGAAGTAGCGCGCGACGCAATCACCCAATCACACGATTTGCTCGTGCGATTAGACGAGATATAGTCTCGGTCCGAATGGCTGCAATCTACGTGGCACGTCGGCGTATGGCATGATCTACTCGTGCATCGCGACGCTCGGCACAGCAGTTGTCACGGACGAAGGCGAGGACAAAGACATGGTCGTTTCGCTCGACGCGGCCCCTGAAATCGCGGCGCTTCGACAGCGCGTCCATTTCCGCGATGACGTCGAGGTTACGCGATTCCTTGGGCCGCATCCGCGGCTTGCCGCGCTGCTGCTCGAAGCAGCCGAACGCATCCGCCACTTCTTCCCCGTAGATACCGAACTCGCGCTTGAGGTCTTCGAGGACTCGGACGATCCGGATGGACCGCTTATGCTCTACGCGGTCATCGAAAGCGGCCTCCATCCACGGGAAGCGCGCGACCGCCTCTACCGCTTTCGAGACGCGTGGTGGCGAGAGGCTGCGAGCGATTTCATCGGCGTCGTCTCGCTTGTCACCGTCTAATGGCAGATCGATTTGACTGGAACGAGTTCCTCCCGCTTGCTCGACAATTGGTGAGCGATGCGTCAGACGAGGCGGCACAGCGATCCGGCATCAGTCGGGCATACTACTGCGCGTACCATCACACAACCATCGTATGCCGTGAACGGACCAATCTCCCCTTGCGTGGTCATCGCATCTGGAACGAACTTGAGGCATTTGGGAGAAACAACGGCCTACCAGAGATGCTGCTGATGGGAGAATTGGGCAGCGACCTCAAACGACACCGCATCATCGCCGACTATCGTAATCCGTATAACCGCGACAACCGTGCGCTTCCCCCGCTCGAACAACTGGCCACAGACGCCATCGCTCAAGCTCAAGCCATTCTCCGGCTCCTCGACCAAATCTGAGCAATTCGGAGTCCACTCGTACGCACGGATGGCCGAAGGCTTTCAGTCCTCCAGGTAATACGTCATCGACTGCATTGCGCTGATCGGGTCGACCTCCCGCACGATCACGTCGACCGGCAGCCTCAACACGACGGGCGCATAGTTCAGGATCGCGCGGACACCGCCGATCACCATCTGTTCGGCGACGTGCTGCGCGGCCTGGGCGGGCACGGCGATGATTCCCATGCGGATGCCCAGGCGAGCGATTTCCTCCGCGATCCGGTCGTCGGCGATAATCGTCAACTCGTCCACGCGCTGGCCAACGCGCTCCGGGTTGCGATCGAAGATGGCGGCGATGTGGAAGGTGCTCGGCACGAACCCCTTGTAATGGACAATTGCGCGACCGAGATTGCCGAATCCCGCCAGCGCCACTTCCCACGGGTGGTCGAGTTTGAGGATATGCCCAATCGCGTCGGCCAGGAACCGCGCGTCGTAGCCCTTCCCTTGCTTGCCAAACTTACCGAAATAGGAGAGATCCCGTCGGATTTGCGCGGCGGTGACGCCGATAAAGTCGGCCAATTCATCGGAGGAGACCGAGTTAACCCCGCGGTCTTGCAGTTCGCGCAGCGTCCGAATGTAGACCGGCAAGCGCCGAATCACGATGTCGGGGATCGCGCCAGTCACCGTCACCGGCGCGGCGTGGCTCGGGCGGCCGTTCCGCGAGCGGCGTTGGCGACCTTCGCCGGACGGTGGATCGACC
>JBOGUE010000092.1:0-3175 GCA_050695955.1 Thermomicrobiales bacterium
GCATCCTCTCCCGCATGTCGGCCGCGCAGGCGGCCGACGTTCTCGAAGAGATCGACCCGGACGACGCGACCGATATTTTTGCGGAACTCGAACCGACGATCGGCGACACCATCCTCGTGCAGATGGAACCGGCCGAGGCGGCAGAGATCCGCGAATTGATGGCCTACCCGCCAGACACCGCCGGCGGCATCATGACGCCGGCCTTCGTCGCGCTGTCGCCGGATATTCGCGCCGACCAAGCAATCGCGGCACTCCGCCGGGTGGCGGAGGAGGCGGAGACGGTTAATTACGTTTACGTGGTCGATCTCCAGGATCGCCTGCTGGGCGTCCTCTCCCTGCATCGGCTCGTCCTCACCCCGCCGGCGACGCCGGTCCGCGACCTGATGGTGACCGGCGTCGTCACCGTGCCCGTGGATGCTGACCAGGAAGACGCCGCCCGACTCGTCACCGAGCACGATCTGCTCGCTATTCCGGTGGTTGACACCGAGAACCACCTCCTCGGCATCATCACCGCGGACGACGTGGCAGACGTCCTCGAAGAAGAGGCGACCGAGGACATCGAGCGCTTGGGCGGCTCCTCGCCCCTCGATGAGCCCTACCTGCGTGCCTCCCCAAGCCTCCTCTTTCGCAAGCGGATCGTCTGGCTCCTTGTCTTGTTCATGGCCCAATTCGGCACGCTGTCGATCTACAACCGCTACACCGGCATTTTGGAGGAAGAGGTGCTCCTGGCCCTCTTCGTTCCGATCCTGATCGGCACCGGTGGCAACGTTGGCAGCCAGACCGTGACTACGATCATCCGCGCCATGGCGGTTGGCGAAGCGGCGCCGCGTCACATCCTGCGTATCGTCGGCAAGGAGTCGGTCACCGCCGTGGCATTGGGATTCGTCATGGCTCTCCTCATGTTCGGGCGCGGTTTCTGGGAAAGCGACGGTCGCTTCGACTTTGGTCTGACCGTCGGGGCGACGGTCATGGCGCTGATCGTTTGGTCCGCGACTGTCGCCGCCGTGCTGCCCCTTGCTCTTAGCCGATTCAAGGTCGATCCGGCGGTCGTCTCCGCACCCCTGATTACTTCGCTGGTCGACGCGACCGGGATCATCATCTACTTCAGCGTTGCCCAGGCAGTCATGCAGGTCGGCCAATAGGTCGAGTCACCACGCCTCCATGGCAACGCGATGCGATGCCGCCTATCATTCCTCCTCGACTGTGAGTCACAGTCAATCGTTCACAACTGGGAATAGGAGCACAGGGCATGGCAGCCGACACGGTACTTGGCATCGTCCGGCGTGACGATCTGCCGGATGCCCTTGCATTGCTTCATCGCGGCGGATACGGCCCCAACACGCGGGTGATGAATGCTGGCCGTGGCGATCTCGCGGGTCAATTGCGACGGGCTGGCATCGCGCATCCGCCGAGCCTCGACGACCAAAGCCAACCGTTGGTGATGATCTTCGCCCCCAGCCGGGTCGCCGACGTGGTCGCTCTCCTGCAACGAATCGGCGCCACCGCGATCCATCTCGCCGAGCGTTCGTCCGATGTCCAAACGGCATCATCGCTCGGCTTCACCTTCGGGCGGCGTCCCGCTAGTCCTCCACCGGCGCCAACGCAAGATCAAGCGCCGACCGCCGAACCCATCTGAGGCAGAAACACAAACGCGGGGAGGGTCATGGTCCTCCCCGCGCATATTCCGATCTCGTCGGTGCCTTGCGCTACGCGTCCGCGGTCGTCACCGTGTTGTTGCCGCCGGAGCGGACCATGATCGTCCGCGGCTTTGCCTCTTCCGCCTTCGGCAGAATGATCGCAAGGACGCCGTCCTTGAAGTCCGCCACCGCTTGGTCGGCTTTCACCGCCGCCGGCAGGGCGACGCTGCGCTCGAAGGCGCCGACGTGCCGCTCGCGGACAAGCCAGCGTCCGGCGGCGTCGCGCTCCTCCGTCTCGTCCTGCCGGCGGCCGGCGATCCGAATGGTCTCGCCGAGAATCGAAATCTCAACGTCCTCCGGCCGCACGCCAGGCACCGACGCGGTAAGCGCGAAGGCATCCGGCGTCTCGCGAAGGTCGACCGCCAGACCGGTAACGCCTGGTCTCGCCTGGCCGCGGCCGCGGACAACGCTCTCTTCAAGCAGATTGTTCATAGCCTCTCGCAGGCTAACCATGTCGCCCCACGGATCCCATCGGTAAATACTCATTAGTTTCCTCCTCGCACATCACCGCACGGCCGGTCGGATACGCGCAAGCATTCAGGTCGTATTAGCACTCTTGAACCGAGAGTGCTAATACGCATTGTACTGTCGAGTTGCGACGCTGCCAAGCCCGCCATCGAATCGATGCCGGGAATGCAAGAAATGGACTCGCCGCGGCGCGGCGAGTCCATTCATCGTTACGGGGAGCGCCAAGAGGCCCTATGCGAGCGGGGTCACCGGTGCGCGTAGCGTCTTGACCGCGTTGGCGACGCCGTCCGACGTCTGATTGAAATAGATCACCCACGGCGCCCCGGTGTTGTCGACCGTGACGACAGGCAGACCTTGTGTCTCCCGCTCGTTTGCCGTCAGATTCACCTCCGGTCCAGGATCGACCGAACCATGTGCAATGGCGGTTGCCCCGACGTCGACCAAGGCGCCCACACCGAGGTTGTACACGACGTAGGTCGTGCCGAGATCGCTGACCGCCACCGACGGAAACGCCCCACGCAGCCCGTACGTGATCAGGATGTCTCCGCCCCAGGTGCGCGACTCGGCTTCCAGCCGGCGCACGAAGAGAAAAGAGTCATTTGCCTGGCGTACGAACGCCAAGACGACCCCTCCAGTCGGGTCCGCTTGCAGATCGAGCAACCGTCCGCCGAAGCCCTCTCCGCGCCCGGCAATCAGTGTTTCGGGCGCCGTCCACGTTGCTTCCAGGTCGCCGAGCGATCGCGTCGACCACTCGATGCGTGCCGCCGTGTCGATCCCGAGCGCCGTCGTATAGACCGACCAGACGGCGACAAGTCGATTGCCGTCGGCGACCATCCGCGGTCGGATGCCCACCTGGCCCGGGTCATGCACGCTTACCATTACTGGTTCGCTCCACGTTCCGCCCGGTGTCAGCTCACTCCAGAAAATGTCCGCATTCGAGGTCGATGCGATTCGTTCAGACGGCCTCCATGCTCGCTGGTCCTGCCAGGCCACGTGTAGCACGCCCGATG
>JBOGUE010000093.1:0-14652 GCA_050695955.1 Thermomicrobiales bacterium
ACCGCGGCGGTGTCGGAACGGTAGAGGGCATTGAGATTGGTCAGGGCCAGGGGCATGGTGAACTTCTCCGGGCTGTTGAGGACGATGAGGGGGATCTGGAAGTTGTTCCAGGTCGAGAGGAAGGTCCAGACCGCCAGCGCGGCGAGCCCTGGCCGAATCAAGGGGACGACGACGCGGGCGTAGATCCACCAGTCGGAGGCGCCGTCGACCCGTGCTGCCTCGTAGAGCTCGACAGGGATCGCCTCGTCGACGAACTGGCGCATCCAGAAGATGCCGAAGGCGTTCGCCGCCGCCGGCACGATCAGCGGCCAAAAGGTGTTCACCCACCCCAATTCCTTGATCAGGATGTACCAGGGGATCAGGCCCACGGTCGGCGGCACGAAGAGCGTGACCAGCATCATGTTGAAGAGGAAGCGGCTGCCCGGCGCGGCCCGAAAGCGCGAAAACCCGTACCCGGCAAATGAGCAGAGAAAGAGGACCAGCGCCGTATGCACCACCGCGACGAAGAGGCTGTTCCAGAGCGCCCGCGCCAGGTTGATCGCCTCGACTAACCGATCCCATGTCGCGACCAGCGCCGTCCCCGGCACGAGGGGCGGCGGAAAGCGAAAGACGTCGGCATTGGTGTGGGTCGAGAGCACGACCATCCAGTAGAGCGGAAAGAGGAAGAGGAACGCCACGGTAGCGACCAGGGCCGTCACCACGATCCGCGCGCGGCGGTCCACCTTCGGCGTTTCCAGCGTTGCCACCAAGCACCCTCCCTAGGTCCGGGCGCGGAGAACCCGCACGTTGATCAGCGAAAAGAGCGCGATCAGGGCAAAGACGACGTACGACATGGCCGCGGCGCGACCGAACCGAAACTCCTGAAAGGCGGTCTGATAGACGTACATGCCGAGCGTATTGCCGGAGTTGAGCGTGCCGCCGCTGCCGCCGGTGAGGACGTACGGCTCGTCGAAGACCTGCAAGCCGCCGACGGTCGCGCTGACGACGCTGAAGAGGAGCACGGGGATCATCAAGGGAAAGGTGATCGAGCGGAAGACCTGGAACCCGTTCGCCCCGTCGATCCGCGCCGCGTCGTAGAGGTCGCGCGAGATCGTCTGCAAACCGGAGAGAAAGATGATGAAGTGCCAGCCGGTCCAGCGCCAGGCGATCATGAGGATGATGATCGGCTTGATCCAGCGGGTCGAATCGAGCCAGTCGAAGGTGACCTTGTGGCCGGCGAAGACGCCCCAGACGGCGTTGACAATGCCTGAGGTCGGCGAGAAGAGGACGCCGACGATGATCGCGGTCACCGCCGGCGCCACCAGCAACGGGAAGAGGAAGACGACCCGGAAGAAGCCGCGGCCGACGAAGACGTACTCGTTGACCAGGAAGGCCAGGCCGAAGGCGAGACCGACCGTCAGGATGGTCGAGCCGATCCAGATGTAGAGGGTGTTGACGATCGTGGTCCGAAAGACCGGGTCGTCGAAGATCTGGGCATAGTTCTTGAGCCCGATCCATTGCGGGTCGGTCAGGCCGTCCCAACGGGTGAAGCCGGCGTAGAAGGCATAGCCGATGGGGATCGCCCCGAAGATGGCGAAGAGGAGGAAGAAGGGCGCGACGCTGACGTAGAACATCCAGCTCGTGCGGATGCGCCGCAACGACACGCGCCCTTCCCCATGACCACATTCAGCGACCGGCAATGGCTTGGCGAGTTCCAACCGCTAACCCTCTTGGTATTCGGCGTTATCCAGAGTCGTCCGTCAAGGGCGATCCGTCGTCATGCTGAGATATCGAAGCATCCCCCGGCGAAGCCGAATCGTGGTGACAGCGACGATGCGCTTCGCGCGGGGATGCTTCGCTTCGCTCAGCATGACGGGACCTTGCAAGGGCGCGTTAGCCGATCGACGACTTGATCTGTTCTTCGGCCTGGGCCAGGGCCTCGTCGACGGTTGCCTTGCCCTCGGCGACGCTGATCAGGGCGTCGTCGAGCGCCTGGTTGACGACCGGGTCGTTCGGGTTGGTGATCGGCGGCTGCATCTGCTCGGAGACGACCGAGAAGACGGTGTTGACGTTCTGCCCGGCGTAGTAGGGATCCTCGGTGTTCATCCACTCCGCCGTCAGCACCGCGTGCCAGGCGGGATAGAGGTCGTTTTCGAGGTACATCGTCTTCAGGCTCTCGGGGTCCTGGGTGACGAATTGGACGAACGCCCAGCCGATATCCTTTTTGTCGCTGGCTTCCAGGATGCCGATGAAGTCGCCGCCACTGTTGTAGGCGGACACCTCGTTGTAGGCAGGGGCGGCGGCGACGCCCCATTTGCCCTCGGCGCCCTGGGCGTAGACGCTCTTGAGCAGACCGCCGAACCAGTTGCCCCAAAGGTGAACCGCGACGCCCCCGCTCTCGAGCGAGGCGCCCCACTCCGGCGACCAGTCGTCGAACGGGGAGATGATCCCCGCCTCGGTCGCCTGCTGCACGTACTCCAGCGCGGCTTTGTACGCGGGATCTTGCAGTTGCAGCTCGCCCGCTTCGTTGAAGTACGAGACGCCGGCCTGGGCGAGGATCGCGTTGAAGATCTGGCCGGGGCTGGAGACCATCCAGCGCTCGCCCTCGACGACCACCTCCTGGCCGACGGTGATCAGGTCGTCCCAGGTCGCCAGCAGCCCCTGGACCTCCTCCGGGGGCGTCGGCAGGCCGACTTCCTCGAAGATGTCGCGCCGGTAGAAGAGACCACCTGGCCCGGTGTTCTTGGGCAGGGTGAAGACGCGCCCCGACTCCTGGTCGGAGACGTAGCCCCAGGCAAAGTCGACGTAGCCCTCGGCGAACTGCGCCGCGTTGTACGGCTCCTGCGCGAGGTCGACGAAGCCCGGCTTGTCCTTGAACTTCGCCACGTTGCCGATCTCGACCATCGCCACGTCCGGACCGCTGCCCGAGACGAGGGCGGTGAGCAGCTTGTCGTGGTAGGTGTCGTTGCCGAAGGCCTCGACCTTGACCGTGACGTCGGGATAGATAGTCTGGAAGATCGGGATCGTCTTCTCGAACGTCTTGTCGTTGTCCGGCCAGGTCCAGACGGTGATCTCACCGGACAGATCCTGTGCCGCCGCCGGTCGCCCCTGCAGCAGCGCGGGCGCCAGCGCCCCCGCCGCCGCGCCCTGGACCAGGCGTCGGCGATTGATCGCCACATCGGCCAACCGTCGCGGGAAACCGGCCTGATTCAGCCTTGGCATCGTGCATCCTCCTCTGTCCTACGGTCCTGCTGCGCCGCGGCAACGCGGTCTAAGACGAGATGCCCATGAAATATATGGTGACTATACAACTGAGCATACCGAAGGCCGATGGCTGCGTCAAGTTCTGGAAAGGGTCATTGGGCCGCGACCGTTCGTCGTAGGTAGGGGAGGGACGGGGAGCCGCTAGATGGCGGAGAGGAACTCGTCCGACAAGCGGTCGATTGCCGCGCCCTGATCGTCCGTCAGCACCGTGCGGACGTTGTCCTCGAACTGGAGGATATGGCGGCGCATCGACAGCCGCGCCACTTCGGGGTCGCCAGCGACGATCGCGCCTAGGATCTCCTGGTGCCCCTGCTGGGAGCGCTCGGGGGCGCCGGGCAGCACGCGCGAGGTCAGGGTCCGCCCGACGTTCAGGATCCCCGCCACCGGTCGCAGCGCCTCCCGCAGCAGCCGGTTCTGGGCCGCGGCCAGGATAGCGTCGTGGAAGGCAACGTCGATTTGGGTGAAGCGGTCCGGGTCGCCGAGTTCGGCGTCCATCTCCGCCAGTCGGCGCCGGAGGGTCGCCAGGTCGGTTTCCGTCCGGCGCTGCGCCGCCAGCGCGGCGGCCTCTCCCTCGAGCAGCCGTCGTACCTCGAGCAGCTCGTTGAGCAGGTCCTGCCCACGACCGCCCCGCACCTGCTCGAAGAGGACGAGCGGGTCGAGGTGGTCCCACCGGTCCGGCGCCTGCACCGTCATGCCGCGGCCGTGCTTGACGGTTACCAGCCCCTTCGCCACCAGGATGCGGGCCGCCTCCCGGACCACCGTCCGGCTCACGTCGCAGCGCAGCGCGAGCTCCGCCTCGGGCGGCAACGTCTCCCCCGGCCGCAGCTCGCCGCGCACAATCTGCCGCGCTAGCCGCTGCACGACCCGTTCGTGCAATCGCCGGCCATTCGCCGATCGATAGAGCGCGGAAACATCATACGACATCGAGGTGACCGTCCTCATTCCTGTTCAAACTGCATCAGTTGTATGATGACTTACTGTCGCTAACTCTAGCCTGGACGTCACTCGGCGTCAACATCGGCGACTTCCCCTTTCCCGAAGCGCGAGGAAAGGGGGAGCCGCCGTCCATGGGTGCGGCCCGTGCTCCCTTCCCTCGGCGTCGGGCCGGGTACCCGCTAGGTGGCGGGCGGGGGAGGAAGCCGTTCCGTTGAACGCCTAACGCCTAACGCCTACCCCGAACGTCTTCCGCCTGTTTCAAGAATGCAATGCTGCGCTGCGTCGCGTGGCGGAAGTCGCCGGCGCCTTCGAACTCGCTACAGATCGGGCCGTCGTAGCCCTGGGTGGCGAGGTCGGCGAAGAGGTCGGCCAAGGGCAGATCGCCGTCGCCGGCCGGGACGAAGGCGAAGCCGCCGTCTTGCCACACCCCATCTTTGATGTGGACGCTGACGACGTGCGGCAGCACCGCCGCGTAGTCGGCCTTCGCTTGCTCCAGATTATGTCCAGCCCAGCAGAAGTTGCCGGTGTCGATCGTGATGCGCAAGGAAGGCGAGCCGACCTCTTCCACCAACCGCACCAACGTCGGACCGTCGTTGAGGAGACGACCGTGGTTCTCGGCGGCCAGCGTCACACCGAGCCGCTCGGCTTCGGGCAATGCCAGCTGAAAGCCTTCTACAAATGCCGGCCAGGCGTTCTCCAACGTGACGCCCGGTTTGACGTCGCCCACAAAGGCGCGGACGATCGGCGCCCCAAGCCCCGAGGCAATACGGCAGGCATCGAGCAGCCGGTCGACTTCCGGTTGCAGCGCCGCGCGGTCGGTTTGGGCGAAGTCGTTGTAGCCGGAGACACTGACGATCTCCAGCCCCGCCTCGTCCGCCCAGGCTTTCGCCCTTGGTAAGGTTTCGTCGTCGAGGGTGAGCCCGCCGTGGTGGCGGGAACTGGCGTTGAGCTCGACGCACTCCGCGCCGATCTCGGCCAGGTTCTGAAAGACCTCGCGCAGCGAAGCATCGCCCCATCCGAGGCTGGTCGACCCGATCAGACTCATCGTTCCTGGCTCCTCCCCTGTCTCACCGGCTCACGGGCGGCCGGGCGGGAGGAGCATAACCGGTCCGAGCAGGTCCTGGGACTCCCCGAAGCCAAGACCGAGGTCGAGGTCGAAGTCGCGATTCCAATCGTCTTCCGGCGCAAACAGTTCGCGGAAGGCCTCGACGTGGGTCATCGCCCACTCCGGATCGAGCGGTACGTCGAGGCGGTCGCGCATCAACTCGGCGGCGATGACGCCGAGCACCACGAAGGGTTTCTCCGCGTCCGCGGGGGCGTCCTCGCTCAGCTTGTAGGTGACGGCGCCCTGCACGTCCCATTCGTGAACGGTGAGCAGACCGCACTTCTCGCAGAAGCGGCCGGGCGCCTTCGACACCACCAGCCACTTTGGCTCCACCATGATCGCCAGAAAATGGTCCCATGGGCGGGTGCGCGTGTCACAATCGGGGCAGCGGCGGGCGTCGAGGTCGTCCCAGCCGTTGAGGTAAAAGCGAGGACCGGTCTTGCGGGCGGCAAGCTCAGGCGGGACGTGCTCCGCCTCCTTGATCGCGCGACGGATCCAATCGAGGACGCCGGGGGTGTTCCGCCAGGCGTCGGTCATGACCGATGTGTAGAGCATGGCGTCGTACTCGTCGATGAGGCGATCGATCTCCTTCGGCGGTCTCTTCAGCGGTTTCTTGTCGCCCAGCAGGTACGGAATGATCAACGGATTGGCATCGCGGGCATCGAAGAGGGCACGCCGGGCGAAGATGGTATCGCCGAGGGTGCGAAACTTGAGCAACGCAACGTCGTAGCGCCAGAGCGTGGACGGGTCGTCGGCGTATGCCTCGACGATCTGAGCCGCCTCCTCGTCGCGGCCGGCGATGAGGAGGCGGTTGAGCAGGAAAAGGCTCACCCCCTGGTCGTCGATCGGGTTGAGTTCAATCAGATCCTGAGCGATCGCGATCGCCTCGTCACCGCGGCCGAGGGCGGCAAGGACGTCGGCCTGGCCGTAGCGGGCGCGCAGGTAGGGCCGGGTGTCGAGATCGATCCAGAACTTCCCCGCGTATCGCTCGCGCACATCTGGACCGAGGGCGCGTTCGGCGGCGGCAACACCCTGCTCGTAGAACGGCAGTGCCTTCTCTGGCACGTCCGTTTCCTCGGCCAGCAGCACGTAGGCGTCGGCGCAATCCGGCGAGATTTCGAGGGCCTCGTGGGCGAGCGTGGCGCGACGGTCGCCGGTGGCGCCGAAGGCGTCGTACATCTTGTCCTGGGCGCGTTCGAGCGGGGTTTCGGGCTCGTTGGCCCGCGGCAGCGAGGGCGCGGTCCATAGGTAATCGAGAAAGGCTCGGTACTGCTCGTCGGTCTTGAACTTCTCGCGCCCGGCGAGCTGCATCACGGTGCGCTCGTCGCGCTCCCTGGCCCGCGGGTCGAGACTTTCGGGGAAGGCCGGCGCCTCGTCGAGTTGAACGGAGTGATGTTCTTCCTTGGGCAAGCAGCAATGCTTGTACTTCTTGCCGCTACCGCACGGGCACGGCGCATTGCGGCCGACTTTGGTCATCGCGGGGCTCCTTTGCCGGATCGCTGACGTGCGGACAGGCTGGGGAGATTGCCGCAATTGTCGTGCATTCGATGCGGGATTGCACGATTGCACCTGTCAGATGCGCGTCAGATCGCCGCAACGATCTCCTCCGGTGTCGCAACCACGACACCAAAACGTTCCTGGATCACGGCGGCTTGGCGCAATAGATGCTTGCGGTCGAATGTTGCCAAGAAATCCGCATGCGCCGTCATCGCGCCGGCAACAATGGGGGCGTCTTTCGTCACCACGATCTCGGCGACACGACGTACGAGCTCGTCGGGAGGTTCCGCCGTCAGCATGATCATCGAACGTTCGAAAACGTCGATCAGAGGAAGACCACGAGGAACCTTGATGGCAAGATTGCGCCTCGCTTCCGCGAGCACGGTTGCGCTGGCGACAACTTCCACCCGATGACTCGCTCCCAGCACAATCAGATCCCGGGAATAACCGCGCGCAGATAGCGCCCCAGCAAACAGCACGCTGGCATCGAGAAAGACCCTAAAGGGTCTCTTCGGTCGGCTCGATGCCATACATCTCGCGCAGAAGGTCGCCTCGGATCTCACGACCCGATTCGATCAACTCCTCAAGCGTTACTCCCGCCTCGCGGATTGCCTCACCGAGTTCGTCCAGCGCTCGCTCAACGGCAACGACGCGGGGCGTGACGAGCATGCCGTCCGGCGTTTCGGTAACGATGACCACATCTCCTTCCTTAATGCCCAAATGCTGCTGGACCTCGGGTGGAATCGTCAGCTTGCCGTCTTTCTCGATCCGGACGGGCGTGTGCGTGACCACCATCGCTGTACCTCCGACTGACCGCTACGTAGATGGTAGCACGGGGCCAGCCGCGCGCTCGCACTTCTTCCCCGCGTCGGTCTTGAACCGCCGCGTCCGAACGCGTATGCTGACGGCCGCGCGCGGGTGCCCAGAATGGGGGTGGGCGGCCCGGGCGGCGTGCGTCTCCGCAATTCCTCCGCCGCACAGCAGCGCCCCAGGGCAGGGCAGATTGAGCAGACCGGCATGCGCGGCTTTTTCCACCGCCAGGGCAAGTTCCAGCCCGTCGCTATCGACGACGAGCGGCCGGATCAGCAAATCCCGGAGGATCTCTGGGTCAAATGCCCCAAGTGCAACGAGCTCCTCTACTCGAAGGAACTCCTGCACAACCATCAGGTCTGCCCCAAGTGCAGCCACCATTTCCGCATGGGCGCGCGGGAGCGGATCGCCTTCCTCGCCGACGAGGAGTCGTTCGAGGAATGGGATGCTGGGCTGCGACCGGAGGACCCGCTCACCTTCGCCGACGGCTCCGGACCCTATCCCGATAAGCTGCGCAAGACCCAGCACAAGAGCGGCGAGCTAGAGGCGCTCGTCACCGGCGCCGCCACCGTCGACGGCCTGCCCCTGGCGCTCGTCGTCGCCGACTTCGATTTCCTCGGCGCCAGCATGGGTTCCGTCTTCGGGGAAAAGCTGACCCGCGCCGCCGAGCGCTGCGCCGAGCGCCGCATGCCGCTCCTCACCGTCAACGCCTCGGGCGGGGCGCGCATGCACGAAGGACTCTTCTCCTTGATGCAGATGGCGAAGACGATCGCCGGCCTCACCCGCCTGGCAGAGGCACGGGCACCGCACCTCTCACTCCTGACCGACCCCTGCTACGGCGGCGTCACCGCCAGCTACGCCACGGTGGCCGACGTGATCATGGCCGAACCCGCCGCCCTGATCGGCTTCGCCGGACCGCGGGTGATCGAGCAGATCACCAAGCAGAAGCTGCCCGAAGGGTTCCAGACGGCCGAGTTCCTGCTCGAACATGGCATGATCGACCTCATCGTCGATCGCGGCTCGCTCCGGTCGACGCTCATCACGCTGCTGGGGCACTACGGGAGGGCGGCAGGGGCGGCAGGGGCGGCAGGGGCGGCAGGGGCGGCAAGGACGGACGTGGAAACGGCTGTGGCGGTTGAGGTCGGGAATGGCTGAGACGGTGACGACGACGCGGACGGCCTGGGAGCGAGTGAAGCTGGCACGGACGCCGGAGCGGCCGCACACGCTCGACTACCTCCACGACCTGATGACCGATTTCGTCGAGCTCCACGGCGATCGCACCTTCGGTGACGACCACGCCCTGATCGGCGGTCTGGCCCGCTTCGGCGAGCGCACGGTGCTGATCCTCGGCCACCAAAAGGGCGGCAACACGCGGGAGAACATTGCCCGCAACTTCGGCATGGCCCGGCCGGAGGGATACCGCAAGGCCGTCCGTCTGATGCGCCACGCCGAGAAGTTCGGCATCCCGGTGGTGACGATCATCGACACGACGGGCGCGGAACCGGGTATCGGCGCCGAGGAGCGCGGCCAGGGCACGGCGATCGCTGAGAGCCTGCTCACCATGGTCGGGCTGCGCGTCCCGATCGTGGCGACGGTCACCGGCGAAGGAGGTAGCGGCGGCGCGCTGGCAATCGGGGTCGCCGACCGGGTGCTGATGCTGGAAAACGCGGTCTACTCGGTCGTCTCGCCGGAAGGGTGCGCGGCAATCCTCTGGAAGGACGCCGCCAAGGCGCCCGAGGCCGCCCAGGCGATGCGCATGTCCGCGGCGGACGCTATGAGCTTCGGCATCGTCGACGAGGTCATCCCGGAACCGGTCCCGGCCCACGACGCCCCCCGCGACACCATCGCGGCCGTCGGCCAGGCCATCACGCGCAATCTCGACGAGCTCCTCGCCGCCCATCCCCTCTCCGACCCCGCCGCCATCGACCGCCTGCTCGCTGCCCGCTACGAGAAGTTCCGCCGCATCGGGGCCTGGCGGGAGGCGTAGGGATTCGAGCGAGGACAATGAGATACTAGCGGCTGCTCACGATCTTGGCGTCCACCATCTCGACTGACGTTAGGAATGCGTACGAACGAGGAGCGTATTCGTGGCGAGATTGGCACCAATGCCACCGATCGAGATTCCAGAGGACGAGCTTCTTCTTTTTGGACAGACCTGGACGGAGCGTGGAGGGAGGCTCAGCCGTACGCCTCCTTATTCTTCAGGTGAACTGGGCTTGGTCTTCGATCGGGCGGTAGGACGAGCACTGGCGACCCTGCTCGGCGGACTCGCCATCGTTGCGCCAAGCTCGGGTAGCCTCATTCCGCCCCAACGGGACTGCGTCGAAGTGGGACCTGTTCGCATCATTGGGGGTGTGCGTCCGCAAAACTTTGATGTCGGCTATCGCCCCGACGGGGTGAGGTTCGCCTTCGACAGCAAAACGCTCAACGATAGTGACAGCGTCGGAAAAAACTGGCAGAACATGGTGAACGATTTGGCCACTGAAGCTACCACCGTTCACAGCCGCTTTCCTCATGCGCTCGTTGCATTTATGTTTATTGTCCCCAAGCCGTGCATCGGAGATGCACGGCGTCTGGCCATAACGGAAACCCTTGAGCGACTAGCCAGGCGCGAGGAGGTCAACGGCCCGGCACATATGGCGGAGGCGGTTTCATTCGTACTGTGGGATCCAACTACCGGCATCATCGACCCTGAGCTTCCATCTTCCTCTTCGCCACCGCGAATCGAACGATTCTCGACAATCGTAGAAGCGATTTACCGGAGTCGTTATAAGGGACTCCCGCCGCACGCCACCGATTAGCGGCGCTTCCTACTCATCCGTCGCTGGTAGAGCTTTCGCCATATTCCGCGAAGCATCTCGATGTCGCCGTTGCTCAGACCGGTCGGCAGGAGCACTTGCCGATCGACCTCTGCAAGCGTTGATTCCACGCCATTGGTACGGGCCCACGTGTGGAGATCATCAACATACACGCTTGGTTCCGGCTTCGGGAAGGGAAGTCCCTCGGCTTCAGTCGGTTCAAGTTCCAACACGCCTCCACCATAGCTTCGTCCCCGAATCTCCGCGAACGCGTATGTCAGAGAATTCATAGACGCTGCCGCCAGGCTTGCTGGGTCGACGCCCTGTCTTGTCCTGACACGGTGAATTGTATCGGTACACGTGGTTGCCGCTTGGTTTAAGATGATTCGCGGACCGTCATAGATTTGTCGCAACAGGAAGGCGTCTGGAACCCACGTAGTTGGCACATTCCACCAGCGTGGGAGCCGAATTCGACATTTGTACCCATCTGAGAAACCCGCGCGCTCTCCGAACTCGACATATGACAGCGCAGCTTCTGACAATGCACGTCGGTCACGATTGCCAAGTTGAAGGAGCAAGCACTTACCATTGGCGGCTGTCATCCGTTCCCATTCGTCGCGTCGAAGGATAAGACCGGGTATCTGGGCAGATCGACCGACAAGCGGTAAGCACCACTCGCGGATGCCGCGCTGCCGTGCTTCTTCTTCCGTCAAGACAAAAAAGTCGTTCCGTCCCGTAACGATGCCAACGTCGATCTCGGCAAGTTGTCCGAGCCGTGCGAACATCGGTGACGCTTCAAGCTCGCGGATGAGGGACAACTCACCTGGTGAAAGATAGTACTGGGTCCACTTTTCTCGCGCATGGTCGAGATCGACCTCGACGGGCTCGGACGCCGCGAGGCAATCCACGCACAGGTCATCGAGTCCATCAAGTTCCACGAACGACATGCGAGCGCCGGGAGAGTCCCCTCGCACGCCGAGCAGGAGTATCGTCTCTTGCTGGATGCCGGCGAAGACGATTCGCCGGAACGTCACGACCGTCAAATGCGAGTACTTCCTTGCTAGGTATTCGCGGAGTTCAGCAGCATATGTAACCTGGAGTAGCTCGGCGGGAAGCACGAGCGCCAGGCGGCCGCCAGGACGGAGTGCCTGGGTTGCGACGGCCACAAAGGGGAGCCATGCGTTGGTGAGCCGGGACGGATGAAGTCCTTCCTCCCGCATCAGGGCAAACGCGGCGGAACGATGCTCTTCACAAAAGTGTTGGTATCGAATGAAGGGGGGATTGCCAAGGACCGTGTCATACGATCCATCGGGCCGGTTCCGTTGAAACCATCTGAAGAAATCCCCGGTAACGATGGTCGTCTGGTTTCCTCCTTTGATAGCGATCTTCTTAGCCTCATCCCCATAAAGCTCGACTGCCGTTATCCATCCGTGCCCCCGCAAATGATGAGTTGCGGCGGCCACGAGTTGACCATCACCGGCGCTTGGCTCAAGAACCTGAGCGTTTGGAGTCTTGATCGCCCATTGGGCAAGAACGTGGCCGATCACGTCCGGGGTGTAGTACCCACCACGCCGCTTTTGCAGATCAGGGGCGGCACCGTTCGTATGGGGATGATTGAGCGCTGTACTAGGAGGTAAGACAACGCGATTCAACCCAGCATAGTGGTCAGTCAAAAAAAGTTGCTCCACAGCGTCGGATCGACTCTCTGCGCCGCGGATGCCCATTCGCCTTCTTCCTCCGCCTATTGAACGCACGTTCTATACGTTCACCGCGGCCAGTATAGCGTTTCTCCGACCACACCGGAATCTGTTCTCTTTTGTAGCTCGGGTACGTACGCTGGCCGAGGGGTATTCTGACCGCCTACGCTGTTACCGCGTCGCCTCGCCGCCGCGCCGCCGCGCCGCCTCCGGCGTCAAGGGCAAATCGTCGACGTGGAGCCAGAAGTGGGGGGCGGGCAATGGGGCAAGGTTCGGCTGGTGTTGCAGCCAGTGGGCGACGGGGGGGTCGATCTCTTCGAGCGGAGCGCCGTCGCGGTCACCGAACCAGAGGTACCAGCGACCGTCGGCCGACCAGACGAGCAACCGCTCGGGGTGGCTGATGTGCTGCGAGACGGGTTGGACGTACGCGAACATCATCTGCATCTCTAACGCTACAACGACTGCCAGTCGCGGGCGGTTTCCTTGCCGCCGCGCTGCCACCCAGACGCCCCCTATCGCAACATGGCTGCCAAGGGAGGGCGACAAGGGCGGCGAGGGCGGCGAAGCGGCAAGGCGGCAAGGACGAAAGGAATCGTGATGGTGGACCGTGAGGTGGGGCCGGGAGATGTGGTGCGGGCGGCGCGGGTGTGCCGGGAAGCGCTGGAGCCGGCGCTCGATCGCGATTGGAGCGTGAAGGGGGGCGACCTGGAATGGGATTGCCGGCGGACGCTGGACCACATCGTCGATACCCTCTTCTTGTACTCGGCATATCTCGCGAGCCGGGCAACGGGGCGGCTGACGCCACCGCGCAACGGCGACCCGAGCAGCCCGCCCACGGCGCTCTTGGCAACGGTCGAAACCGCGGCGGCCGTGCTGGCGGCGGTCGGCAAGGCCGCGCCGCCGGGCACACGCGCCTTCCACCCGGCGGGGATGGCGGACGTCTCCGGCTGGATGGCGCTGGGGTGCGAGGAGATCCTGATGCACGCGGACGACATCGCGCATGGGCTCGGATTGCCCTACCGGCCGCCGGACGACCTCGCGGCGCGGGTGCTCGCCCGCCTCTTCCCCTGGGCGCCGGCCGACGTCGATGTCTGGATCGCGCTCCGCTGGGCCACCGGTCGAGCGCCTCTTCCCGACCGGGAGCGCCTGGGACCGGACTGGTACTGGCATTGCGCGCCCCTCTCGGAGTGGGACGGGACGCGGAGAGTGCGGACGGCGCCGCCCGCCTGGACCTAGCGCCCAGGACGCTTGGTGCGGTGTGGTACATTCACCCAATTTTCTGCCGGAGCGCACGGAGAGGAGATGGTATGGGTACGACAAACGACCACGTTGAGATCGGCACGTACGAGTACATCCGGTACGAGGACCCGGCGGCGGCGTTTCGGCCCTACGACCCGCGCTGCCCCGAGGTCGCCCACCGGGTGATTGAGCTAATCCGGGCGCGGATGCCGGAGGCGCAGATCGAGCACGTCGGCAGCACGGCGATCCCCGGCTGCGACGGCAAGGGGGTCGTCGACTTGATGCTCCTCTACCGGCCAGGTCGCCTCGCCGCGGCGCGGGACACTCTCGACGGGTTGGGGTTCCAGCGGCAGCACGACCGCCCCTGGGCATTCACGGAGGAGCGCCCGGTGCGCCTCGGCACGATCGCGCACAACGGGGAAACGTTTCGGCTTCACGTCCACGTCATCGTCGCCGGCTCGCCCGAGGCCGCCGAGCAGCTCCATTTCCGCGACCGGCTGCGCGCCGACGCGGCCCTGGTGACGGAATACGTCGCCCGCAAGCGGGCCGTCCTCGTCGGCGGCATCCACGACGCCAACGAGTACAACCAGGGCAAGGAGGCGTTCATCCAGGGGATCCTCGGTCACTCAGCGAGTCGAACCAGGTAGCCGAATCTCGTCGCACGTTCTCAAGCCAATCGTTTCCACCACTTGGGTCTTGACAATTCATACATTCAATGATTCAATTGAATATATGAATGATCACCGTGAGTTCAAGGACCGGCTCTACGAACAGTTCGCCCTGATCGGCAAGGCGGTGGCCAACCCGCACCGCCTCGAACTCCTCGATCTGCTCGCCCAGGGTGAGCGGCACGTGGAGGACCTTGCGCGGGAAGCGGCGCTCTCCATCGCCAACGCCTCCCAGCACTTGCAGGCGCTGCGCCGCGCCCATCTCGTCGAGGTGCGGCGGGAGGGGCCGTACGCCTTCTACCGACTCGCCGACGAGCGCGTCTTCCAACTCTGGCAGGCGCTGCGGGAGATCGGCGAGGCGCGGCTGGCCGAGGTCGACCGCATCGTCCAGACCTATTTGGGCGATCGTGGGGGCCTGGAACCCGTCGATGCGGCGACGCTGTTGCGCCGGCTCCACGACGAGGATGTGGTCGTGCTGGACGTGCGGCCCGCCGAGGAGTACCGGGCCGGCCACATCCCCGGCGCGCATTCGATCCCGGTGGCCGAGCTCGCACGGCGCCTGGACGAGTTGCCGCCCGGACACGAGGTGATCGCGTACTGCCGCGGTCCCTATTGCGTCTTCTCCGACGAGGCCGTGGCGCTGCTGCGCGCCCACGGCT
>JBOGUE010000094.1:0-2819 GCA_050695955.1 Thermomicrobiales bacterium
CACGACAAGATTGCGACCGGAGTCGCCGACTCGAAGTTCGGATTCCCGGTCTGGACCGGAGATGCTGCCCGAGCGGTGGAGCGAGCGCTCGCGATTCCTGGTGTTGCGTTGGATGGCTTCCACGCGCACATCGGCTCGCAGCTCTTCGACGCTCATGCCTACGAGTTGACGGCAGAGACGTTGGTGTCGCTCGCGACAGAGATGCGGAATCGGCATGGCGTCGAACCGGATATTCTCTCGCCCGGTGGTGGCTTTGGTATCGCTTATCAGGAGGGAGACGAGGACGCAGCGTTGGGAGAGCTGGCGGCGGTCATCGGGACGACGCTGCGGACGGCATGCGAGCGAGCTCACCTCACTTTGCCGGAACTGATTGTTGAGCCAGGTCGTTACATCATCGGACCCGCGGCGCTTGCGCTCTACCGCGTAGGTTCGCGCAAAGCGATCCCGGACGTGCGCACATACGTGTCGGTCGACGGAGGCATGGCCGACAACATCCGCCCGGCGCTCTACGGCGCGCGGTACCAGGCGGCGCTGGCGAATCGCATCGGCGACGGACCCGTGGAGCGGGTCACGATCGCTGGCAAGTACTGCGAATCAGGCGACATCTTGATCCCGGACGTCAATCTCCCGTCGCTCCGTAGGGGAGACCTGTTGGCGATGCCGGCCGTCGGCGCCTATTGCCTACCCATGGCAAGCAACTACAACCTCTCCCCCAGGCCGGCGGTGATTTTGGTCGGGGACGGCCACGCCCGATTGATTCGGCGCCGGGAAACCTTTGATGATGTACTGGCCCGCGAGATTCTCCCATGATATGTTCCGGTCGCCGAAAATGCCGCGGAAACAGGCCAACGTTGCGTGAGGGGTCAAGACGTAGTAGCGTTGCGCCGTCCGCACGAAGCAGCGGGACCCGCCGGGTTCCTAGCGGCCTGCCCGGAGCAACCGGGCAGGGATCAGTCCGTATCCGTATTGGATCGCGTGAGGACGCCCGTTCGAAGGCACCTTCCTCCGATATTCCCCACCGCGGCGGCGCCCATCGGTCCCATCCCCCGGTTCTGGAGCAATGACCCGTGTCTCGACCACCAACCCCCAATCCGTTTGACGACCAGCCGGACGATAGCGCTCTCAGGGACGACGAACTCGACTTGAGGCTGCCCGACGACCACGATGATTCGAACGACTCCGCATTTGATTTCGACGCGTCTGCCCCGCTCGACGATAAGGACGAAGACCGCGACGACCCCCTACGCGGGCTCGACGAGGACCTTCGTCCGCCGAAGGAGAGGGCTGGCGAGATGCGCGACGACGTCGTTGAGGGCATCGAGGACTCCGCGGAAGGCGTAATCCTGTTCGAAGCGGTGATTGAAAACTTGCCGGTGGCGCACGATGAGCCGGGCGAAGTCAGTGCGTTGACGCACCGGCTGGCCGAGTTGAGTTCCTTTGTCGCTGTTGGCGAGGGTGAAAGCAGCGTCGAGGAGGATGACGGTAACGAGGAGTCGAGCGCGCTCGACTTCGAGCAGGTCAATTACGACATTGGCGGCGTCAGCCTCGACGACCCGGTCCGGATGTACCTGCGCGAAATCGGCCGGGTGCCGCTCTTGACCGGACAGCGCGAGGTCGAACTTGCGTCGGCGATGGCCCGTGGCGAATACCTGCTCGCGAAGCAAAAGCAGCTCCGAGACGATTTCGGCGGCATGCCCGAACCGGAGGTGCTTGCCCGCGCGATCTACCATAGCTTTCGCGAAGGCTGGTTGCTAGCGACGGCGCTCTTCGAGGCCGCGCACGGCGAAGGTCAACTGCCATCCAAGCCGGTCGTGCTCAGAGGCGTACTGCCTTTGACGCAACTCCCGGAGGCGATCATCGAGGAAGTCTGTGCGCGCTTTGGCTTGCGCCCAGAGGAGCTCGAGGAGTCGTTGC
The DNA here is from genome assembly GCA_050695955.1 of Thermomicrobiales bacterium. Classification (GTDB taxonomy): domain Bacteria; phylum Chloroflexota; class Chloroflexia; order Thermomicrobiales; family UBA6265; genus JBOGUF01. The sequence continues at coordinate 1,915 of JBOGUE010000094.1, forward strand.
GGCTCCGGGCCATCGAGTGGGAGCTGTTGCCGGGCGCGTTGCAGCAGATCATGCGAGAAGGGATGACGTGGCCGCCGGACGAGGCGGTGGCGACCCTCTGTCGCGAACAGAAGGACGCGTTACGCACCCGGTGGACGCGTGAGCTGGAGGTCGGCAAGCTCGCCAAGATCGCGCTGACCGAAGCAAATTTGCGGCTGGTCGTCAGCGTCGCCAAGAAGTATGTCGGCCGGGGCATGAACATGCTCGATCTGATCCAGGAGGGCAACCTCGGCCTGATCCGGGCGGGCGAACAGTTCCAGCACCACAAGGGATATAAGTTCAGCACCTATGCCACCTGGTGGATCCGGCAGGCGATCACGCGGGCCATCGCCGACCAGGCACGCACGATTCGGATCCCGGTGCACATGGTCGAGACGATCAACCGGTTGCTGCGGTCGAGCCGGCGTCTGCAACAGGATCTGGGGCGGGAACCGACCAGCGAAGAGATCGCGGTGGTCATGGAGATGCCGCCCGAACGCGTGCGAGAGATCCTCAAGATCAGCCAGGAGCCGGTGAGCCTCGAAATGCCGATCGGGGAGGAGGAAGACTCCAACCTGGGGGACTTCATTGAGGATCACAAGGCGCTGGCGCCGGCGGAAGCCGCGAGCCGGCAACTGCTCAAGGAGCAAATGGACGACGTGCTCGACTCGCTCTCTGACCGGGAGAAGCAGGTGTTGCTCATGCGCTTTGGGCTGGAGGACGGACGCACCCGCACCCTCGAAGAGGTCGGCCGGGAATTCGGCGTCACCCGTGAGCGAATCCGGCAGATTGAGGCGAAAGCGTTGCGCAAACTGCGGCATCCGAGCCGGGCCAAAAAACTGAAGGATTACCTGGATTAGAGAGTCAAACGCGGGAGCGCACTGATC
>JBOGUE010000095.1:0-3590 GCA_050695955.1 Thermomicrobiales bacterium
GAGTTGCGGCGCAGGTCCCTCCCCTACGACGAAGGAGCGGTGCGTTACACGGCAGATGCGTCGCGGACGACGGTGAAGATCGTGGGCCAGATGTAGACGTCGGTGACGTCCTTCGTGGTGGCGCCGAGCATCTCCGGGGCGTAGAGCCAGATCATGGGGGCGTCGTCCCAGATCAATTGCTGGGCCTGGCCGAGGAGGTCGAAGCGGGCCGCCTCGTCGACGGTGCGGTCAGCTTCATTCAGCAGTTCGTCAACTTGTGGGTTGCTGTACCACATCAGGTTCCAGACGTTTGGCGCGGCGCTCTGGTCGGAGTTGGAGCGGAAGAGGGAGTTGAGGTGGTAGCCGATGTCGCCGTTCGACGGGTTGAAGCCGAAGAGGACCATGTCGTACTCGGCTTCGGCGATCGGCAGGCGCAGGTAGTCCCAGCGCGCCGCCGCCTCGACCTTCCAGATCTCGACGTCGCAGCCGACCGCCTTCAGGTCGGCCTGGACCGCCTCCACGACCTGGATGTCCTTCGGGTACTCCCCCTCGGCGGTGTTGATCGTGAACGTCAGCGGCACGCCGTCTTTTTCGAGAATGCCGTCGTCGCCGGCGGTCCAGCCCGCCTCGGTCAGCATCTGCTTAGCGAGATCCGGGTCGTAGGCGTAGGCGCCGGCCGTCACATGACCCTGGATCGAAGGGGCGGCGGGGGAGTCGAGGGCGGTGGCGTAGCCGAGGAAGAGGTTGTCGACGATGCTCTGGGTGTTGACCGCGTGGTTGAGCGCCCGGCGGACGTTCACGTCCTGGAAGATCTCGCGGTTGAGATTGAACTCCATCCAGAAGGTGCGCAATCCGGCCTGGCGAAGCAGTTGGGTGGTGTCGCCGTTGGCGAGGCGGTCGGCTTCTTCCGGTGGGACGTCGTTGGCGACGTGCGCCTCCCCGGCGTCGAGGAGGAGAACGCGGGAACCGACCTCCGGCACGGCGCGCATGGTGATCTTGTCGAGGGACGGCGGGCCGCCGTAGAAGTCGTCGAAGCGGGTCAGGACCAACTCGGTGCCGGGGCTGAATGACTCGAGCTTGTAGGGGCCGGCCCCGGTCGGGTGCTGGGCGTACTCGGCGCCGTATTCCTGGACCGCGGTCGGACTCTCGATGCCGCCGGAGCCGTGGGCCAGGTAGGTGAGCATGGCGCCGAAGGGTTGCGCGGTGATGAGCTGGATTGTGGCGTCATCGACCACCTCGACGCCGGTGATATGTGCCCAGAGATTGGCGTTGGGCGAGGCGGTTGCCGGGTCCTGGATACGGGCGATATGGGCCGCGACTGCCTGGGCGTTGAAGGGGGTGCCGTCGTGGAAGGTGACGCCCTGGCGCAGCGTGAAGGTCCAGGTGAGGCCGTCCTCCGCGCGTTCCCACGACTCGGCGAGGTCGGGCATGATGGCGAGGTCGCGGTCGAAGGTGACGAGGTTGCGATAGATCGTGTAGTTCGCCTCGTAGGCGGCCGGATAGGTCTGGGGGTTGATCGGGTCGGGCGTCGTGATGGGCATGTTCTGGGCGTAGATCAGTTCGCCGCCGCTCTCCTGCGCGGTGGGTGCGGCGCTGGCCGCGCTGGCGCCGATGGTGGCCGCCGCGCCGGCGGCCAAGGACCCTTTGAGCAGCATCCGACGATGGATCGTCGCGTTGATGATCCGGGTCATGCCGAAACCTCCTGTCGGTTGAGATGGGTGACGACGGCCACGCACGATTGACCTGTGAATGTCCTAAAGATAGGATAACCATACAAATCGTCGCATGACCTGTCAACCTGTTTCGCCGTGGAGATGCACGTTCGATGCTCGGATTCCCTGGGGCGCAGCAGATCGAGACGCGCTGGCCGCGTCGCCGGGACTCGCCGGTCTTCGCCGAGGGCGGCATGGTCGCCGCCGCCCATCCGCTGGTAACCCAGGCCGGGGTTGCCATCCTGGAGCGCGGCGCCAACGCGGTCGACGCCGCGGTCGCCGCGGGATTGGTGGCCGCCGTCATCATGCCGGAGATGTGCGGGCTTGGCGGCGACCTCTTCGCGATCGTTCACGCGCCGAGTATGCCGGGTGGCCAAACGGTGGCGGTCTACGGCAGCGGCATCGCGCCGCGCGGCGCGAGCATCGACCTGATGCGCGCCCACGGCGACGACGGCGGACGCGTGATGCCCCACCGGGGTCCGCTCTCGGTGGGAGTGCCGGGCATGGTCGACGCCTATTTCGCGCTCCTGGAGCGTTTCGGCACGCGACCGCTTGCCGAGTTGGCGGAACGGGCGATTGCGTATGCGGAGGCGGGTTTTCCCCTGACGATCGGCGGGGCGCGAGCCATGGCGGAGAGTCGCGACCTGCTGGCGCGCTTTCCGTCCTCGGCGGCCGTCTTCCTGGCGGACGGTGAGGCGCCGGATGCGGGGGCCGTTCTGCGTCAATCAGATCTCGCCTGGACGTTGCGCCAAATCGCCGCCGAGGGGCGGGACGACTTTTATCGAGGCGAGATCGCGCGCCGCATCGCGCGAAGCATGGCGGCGAACGGCGGCGCGTTGACCGTGGGCGACCTGGCCGATCATGAAACGGTGGTTGCCGCGCCGTTGCGCACGACGTATCGCGGCTACACGGTCATGCAGACCGGCTTGCCGACCCAGGGGCTGCTTCTGCTGGAGATGCTCAACATCGCCGAGCGCGCCGATCTGACCGCGATCGATCCCTATTCGGCTGCCGGTATCCACCTGCTGGCGGAGGCGAAGAAGCTGGCGTACGCGGACCGTGTGCGTTACGCGGGAGATCCGGTCTTTGTCGAGACGCCGCTCGATCGCTTGCTTTCGAAGGAATGGGTGGCCGAGCGATACGCGCGCATCGACGCGGAGCGAGCGGCGGAGGCGGTGCCGGCGGGGGATTTTCGCGGAGGCGACACGACCTACCTGGCGGTGGCGGACCGGGACGGGATGATGGTTTCGCTGATCCAGTCCGTTGCCAGCAACTTCGGCAGTGGTCTGGTCGTCGAGGGGACCGGCATCGTCCTCAACAACCGGGTCGGTCACGGATTCAGCCTGGAACCGGGGCATCCAAACGTCTACGCGCCCGGCAAAAAGCCGATGCACACGCTCAATTGCTATCTAATCGCCGATGCGGAGGGTGTCCCGGTGTTGATCGGGGGCACGCCGGGGGGAGACGCGCAGCCGCAGTGGAACCTGCACGTCGTCGCGGGTCTGATCGACGGCGGGCTCGACGTCCAAGCGGCGATCGAGGCCCCGCGCTGGCGGAGTTGGCCCGGCGCCGACCCAGGCACGATCGGCGATGCCTTCGAGTTGCAAATGGAGGATCGGATCGGCGACGACGTCATCGCGGGTCTCGAGACCCGTGGTCATCGCGTGCGCCGGTTGGGACCGTGGCAGGGTGGCGGCGCGGCTCAGGTGATCGCCCGCGACCCGCGGACGCGGGTGCTGGCCGCGGGGTCTGATCCGCGGGTGGAAGGGATGGCGGTAGGGTTTTAGGCGAATCCCGTTCGTAAGGGCGGACATCGGCCAGCGGGCGCCCGGTCATTTACTCCACCTATGACGTGGTGCGCCGGCATCGCCCGGCGCTCAAGACGCCGGGCTGGACTCC
>JBOGUE010000096.1:0-1844 GCA_050695955.1 Thermomicrobiales bacterium
GCTGCCAACACCGCGGTCCAGGTCGCTCCGCCGAGACTGCCCAGCGACCAAAAGACGATCGCCCGTAGTTGATCGTCATCCGCGAAGAAGATCAGGAATCCGGTCGCGGCCCCGCTCATCGCGTTCAACGCGATCCCAGTTAGAACCAATGTAACGACCTCCGTCTTGCCGTCCTGGCGAGCCAGCACGTAGACGAAGGCAGTCGTCAGAAGTCCACCACAGAACGCGGCAATCGGCAGCGTCGCGATCCCGAACGGCGCAACGCCAAGCACAATGGCGCCGACCGCCCCGAAGGCAGACCCGCCCGAAACACCGATCAAGCCGGGATCGGCGAGCGGATTGCGGAAGATTCCTTGCAGCGCGGCGCCAGAGACGGCGAGCCCGGCCCCAACCAGTGCCGCGATCAGCACCCGTGGCAGCCGGATCGCCCAGAGAACGGCTGATTGCTGCCGCGTCACGTCGACGCCGGTGTCGAAGCCGGCCTTGTCGGCGAGGATCGGGATGACCTCAGCTGGCCGGATGGAAACCGCGCCGATCCCGACGCCCAGGAGCACCGCGACCACAAACAGCGTGGCAAGCACGGGAAGCAAGACCGCCGGCGGCACGTGCCGCCCCGCGACCGTTCGCGACGGCCCCCAGCTCGAGTGTCGAGTCGGCGCGATCACGGCCCCCATCGCCTACCCGGCCCCCGGCGTCGCCACGGCTAACTCCGTCAGTTCCGCCAGCTCCGGATGCAACCCGATCACCAAATCGTGCAGTGCCTGTCCAGTGCGCGGACCCATGCCGAGCAAGTAGAGATCGTCGAAGTCGAGGACGGCCCGGTCTTGGCCGGCGGGCGTCTCGGCGACACCGGGAATCTGGAGCAACCCGTCCACGCCGCCCACCGATTCTAGCCCGGCCGAGAGGAGCAAGAGCACGTCCGGTTCGGCGGCGACGAGCGCCTCCGGCGTGATCGGTTTGAAGCCCTCGATCCCGGCTTCGGCAGCGGCGTTGACCCCGCCCGCCGCCGCGACCATCACGTCCGCCGAGGTACCCGCTCCTCCGATCATTTGCGTTGCCGTGCCACGCACGTAGAGGAAAAGCACGCGCGGAGCATTGTCCGCTTCCCCGGCAAGAGCAATCGCGGCGTCAATCTCACCTTGAGTTTTCGTCGCCAACGCTTCCCCGGCCGCAGCAACGCCGAGCGCGGCCGCGATGTCGCGAATCTTTCCCCCGATTGCGTCGAGTTCAGGGCTAGAGGTCAGGATCACGACCGGCACACCCGCGGTGCGGATTTGCTCGATCACTTCGGGCGGACCAGCGTCCTCGGTGCCGACGATCACCGTCGGGTCGAGCGCCAGGATGCCTTCAGCCGAGAGGTCGCGTTGGTAACCGATCCGCGGCAGCGGGGCCGTTTCCTCAGGTGGATACGTTGCGCTAACGTCGACGCCGACGACATTGCCGCCCAGGCCGAGCGCCCACACAATCTCCGCGACGTCGCCATTGAGCGGCACGATGCGGCTGGCGTCGGTCACGATGACTTCGGTGCCCGTCGCATCGGTGACCGTCACCGGCAGATCAGGCGTGACGATGGGGGTACCAGCAACTTGAGCCGCACCTTCTGGTGCGGCCGAACCTACCCTGAGGATGACGAGCAGAACGACAAGTCCCAACAAACGGCGATTCATCGTGCGGTGCTCTCCTGCACGCCGGTAGCAGCCGGAGGCGGCGGCGGTGGCCTATACTCCTGCCGTAACGCGGCGGCCCGTTGCCTCCAGCGGAGGCGGCTTGGCCAGACGCCCGTTGCCGCGGGCGACATGGCGACGATCGGTTGTCGCGTTGCGCCAACGGGGGCTCGCTTCGCG
>JBOGUE010000097.1:0-6314 GCA_050695955.1 Thermomicrobiales bacterium
GGTATACTGCGGCCGCCTTGGGAAGACAGGAGAACGGGCTCATGGTAGGTATGCCAGCATGAAGAAGCTCATCATCGGTGTGGTCCAAAACGAGGACGCCGACGCTGTCGTCGACGCGCTGCTGGAAGACGACTTCCGCGCAACGCGATTGGCCAGTACCGGCGGGTTCCTCCGCCGGGGCAACACGACGCTGATGATCGGCGCCGACGAAGATCAGGTCGATCGCGTGCTCGATCTGATTCGGCAGCACGCGCGCTCCGGCACCGTACCCGCCGAAGAAGGCGCCGCCACACCGCCGGCCGCCGCGACGGTCTTCGTCCTCGACCTCGAGGAGTACCAACGCTTGTAAGTGCCGAGTGCCGAGTACCGAGTGCCCAGTGCCCAGTGCCCAGTGCTTTGTGAGCGGCGCCGTCGGTATCCTGAGCGGTCTCCCGTATACGGCTGGGCACTCGGCACTCGGCACTGGGCACTCAACTCGGAGGGCCGTTGTGCTCCTCCCCATCGATCCGCTGCTCCGGTTTCGGCTCCTCGGGATGTCACTGGCAGTCCGGGTCAGTTGCCTGGTGATCCTGGCCCTCGTCACCGGCGGCGTTCTGGCTCGGATCGACGGCGGATTGGATGATCGCGCTAGCCGGCTGTCATGGGGGGTGGCAACGGCCGTCTGTAGCGTGTTCCTGTTGTTTACACTTATCGGGCATGAAGCGATCCGCCACCAGGCCGCCGGCCGGCTCGGCGTCACTGAGCGCCGGATCGACCTTTACCTCTTCGGCGGCTCGCCAGAGATCATCGACGATACCGCCTCGCCGAAAACGGAAATGCTGGCCGGTATCGCCGGCTTCGTCGCGCTCGCGCTGGTGGCCGGCATCTGCGCGGCGTTGGCGCTCGCCACGCGCGGCACGTCAGTCCAGCTCCACCTGCCGGCCAAGACCCTGGCACTGGCCGTTGGGGCGCTCGCCCTGGTTCAGCTTTCGCCGGCTCTTCCGCTCGACGGCGGCCGCGTCTTCCGTGCATTCGTTTGGTACTTGGCCGACAGCCCCGCCGCCGGTGTCAAGGCAGCGGCCCTTTACGCCCAACTGCTGGCCGCCGCCCTGATCGGGGGCGGCCTGATCTTGCTCAGCGCGACCGGCGCCTTCCCGTTTTGGGGCGCCGGCGCGGCCGTGATTGGGCTCCAGCTGGGCACCGCATCCCGGCTCGCGGTGCATAGCTCATCGTGGCAGCGGGTCAGCCGCTCCCTCACGGTCCGCGAGGCTTTGCCGGTCAGGGCACCGACCTTGTCGGCAGACACGGCCATCGACGAAGCTGTCGAGCGCCTGCTGCACGAGGGCATGGCCACACCCCTGCTCGTCATCGAACCGGAAGGTGTGCCGGTCGGCGTCCTGCACATGACGCACCTGCGCCGAGCGCACCGGGCGGAATGGGCGGAACGAACCGTCGCCGAAATCATGACGCCACTCGCCAGTCTTCCCCGCATCGACAGCGATCTCTCCGTTTTTGACGCCGTCGCGCGCATGGACGACGCCCGCCAAGCGCTGGCCCTCGTCGACGACAGGTCTGAGAGAACCTTCCCTATCAGCCGCGACCAGCTCATCCATCGCCTATTCGAGCGCCGTCATCGGCGATAGGGGCGCACGCCCCTACGATCGCGCCGGCGGTGCTACCATCCGGCGAGGCACAATGGCCACGCTAGTTCGGGGGAGGCAATTCGTTGACGAAGACACAAACTCATGCGTCGTGGGAAGGCCTACTCGTCGAACGCAACGAGCGATACCTCGACGAGCTGCTCGACTTGCTGCGCATCCCAAGCGTCAGCACCGATCCCGCCAGGACACCCGACGTGGCACGTGCCGCCGAGTGGGTCGTGGAGCGATTGCAGCGAGCCGGCGTCACCGACATCGGCTATCTGCCGACCGGAGGCCACCCGATCGTGCGCGGCGTTTGGCGGGCCGGTGACGACCGGCCAACGGTCCTGATTTACGGCCACTACGATGTCCAACCCGCCGAGCCGCTCGACCTCTGGCAAACGCCTCCCTTCGAGCCCACGATCCGCGATGGCAAGCTCTACGCCCGTGGGGCCGCGGACATGAAAGGCAACCTGTTGGCGACGATCCAGGCCGCCGAGACGCTAGCGGCGAACGGCGGCCTGCCCGTCAACCTGATCTTTCTCTTCGAAGGCGAAGAGGAGATCGGCAGCCCTCGTCTGCCCGCGGTCGTCGCCGCTCACCGCGACGACCTCGCGGCCGACGTCGTCGTCTCGGCCGACGGCGGCATGAAAGGGCAACAGACCCCGTCGTTGACCGTTGCCCTCAAAGGCGTCGCTGCCTGCCAGATCGACCTGCGCACCGGCACGAGCGACCTCCACTCCGGCGGCTTCGGCGCGTTCTCTCCCAATGCCGTCCAGGTCATGTCGCAGCTCGCGGCGACGTTCCACACCCTCGATGGCCGCGTTGCCGTCGAGGGCTTCTACCACCAGGTGCGGGAGCTGACCGCGGAGGACAGGCAGGAGTTTGCCGCGGCCGGGATCAGCGACGACGAATTGCGCGCGCTGGCCGGCGTCGACGCACTCTGGGGCGAAGTCGGTTTCAGCGCCGCCGAACGCCAGGGCGCGCGGCCCACGCTCGATCTGAATGGCATCTGGGGCGGCTTTCAAGGCGAGGGCGTCAAGACTGTCATCCCCTGCGAGGCGCACCTGAAGATCACCTGCCGCCTCGTCGCCGACCAGGACCCGGCCGCGATCGTGCCGCTCATCGAGCGCCACGTCGCCCGTCATTGCCCGCCAGGCGCGACGGCAACCGTGACCAAGCACTCGGCGTCCGCTAAGCCGTTCCTTCTGTCTCGCGACGATCCCGCCCTGCAAAAGGCAAAGACCGTCCTTCGCGATCTCTACGGCAAGGAACCGATCATCGTCCGCGGCGGCGGCTCGGTGCCGATCACCGAAGTCTTCCAGCGGGAATTGGGACGCGACACGGTCAGCTTGGGCTGGGGCATGCCGGATAGCCGCGCCCACGCCCCGAACGAGTGGTACGGCGTGGAGGACTTCGCGATCGCCCGCCGCGCCTATTGCGCCTTCTTCGAGGCACTTGGCGAGTAATTGCGCGGAGATGAAGCATGGCGCGCGTACTTGTCGTGGAAGACGACCGGGCGATCGCCGATCTGGTGGCGCTCTACCTCCGGCGCGATGCCCACGAGGTCGAGATCGTCGGCGATGGCGCGGTCGCAGTTCGCCGGTTCGAGGAGTGCCATCAAGAAATCGATATGGTCGTCCTCGATCTGATGTTGCCTGGACTCGACGGGCGCGGCGTCTGCCGCCGCATGCGCGACCTTGCTGACACCCCGATCCTGATGTTGACCGCGCTCGACGACGACCGCGACAAGATCGAAGGCCTCGATCTCGGCGCCGACGACTACGTCACCAAGCCATTCCATCCCGGTGAGCTGATGGCCCGCGTCCGCGCGCTGCTCCGCCGCGCCACTCGTGCCGCGCCGGCCGCCGCCGGCGATCACCGCCGGATCAGCCTCGCCAATGTCTGCATCGATCTCGACGCCCATCGCCTTTTGGTCGACGATCATGCGGTCCCATTACGCACCAAAGAGTTCGACCTCCTCGTGGCGCTGGCCGATCACCTAGACGTCGTGCTCACCCGCGACCAACTCCTCGAACGCGTCTGGGGCGGTGAATATCCTGGCGATACCCGCACCGTTGACGTCCACGTTTCTCGCCTACGCGACCGCCTGGAGACCGCGGGCGCCAAGATCGCCATCGAGACCGTGCGTTCTGTCGGATATCGGCTGAGCATTCAGACAGGATGCGTCAGGTAGGCCATACCCCAACTCAGTACCCCCATGAGGTTAGAAACGGGCAATGGGACAAGGTATTATGTCGATCAAATATCGTTCACGAATTGTCGTGGGGAAATATATCTTTCAACAATCTTCTCTGGGTAGCTCCGACCACCTCATTGTAACGAGAGCCACTGCACCGGGGGCGTGGTCTGGCTTGAACTCGGCTGTTTCAGCGTGGCTAAAAGAGCATCTCTAATCTGGGAAGGACCACAGGCTGCCCACGCCGCCCTTCTTGCACCTACGTTGCGACGACTCTACCCCGTCCGCCAATTGTTTCAGGGACTCCCGCATCAAATGGTGGTCGTCCTTCACTCTATTATCCTCGTTTGTCGCAATTGCGCCTCACCGTTGGCGTTGCAATTGCTCAGAGTTACCCGATACGTCACAGGTTCAATTCTGGCGTGTCTCGTCTCGTCTCGTATTCCTGCTCCAGCAAGCTATGCCAGCTCTATAACTAACGTGCGTCCTAGCGCTTTGGCGGCGCGCTGGATGGTGTCGAGTTGAACCTGGGTAGCGATCCCTCATCATCACTTTTCGGCGCAACTTAGGATCGAGGTGGTAGGTCCTACTGGTGTCACGGATGTACCAAGACTTGCGGTGGGAACGCCTGCGTCGGCGGAAGAGCATGGCAAGGATCTCCTCCGATGGCGATGCGTCTATGCGATTGTGGAATACCGCTTGGTATCGAATACGCATGTGACGATGTTTGCAACAACTTACCCAGCGTTTCGGTTGCGAATACCTCCCACCCACGTTTCGGTCGGGTTGAGGGACTCGATCACCTCCGATGCCGCATTGATTCCTCATGTAATGCACGCCGTGGTTAGGGTACGTTGGGAGAAGTGGACAGAGTTTGATTGACAATAGTCGCGTACGTACGCGACTATTACTCGGGACGATAAATGTTGCATTGATGCGTCTGTTACATTGCAGAAGTACCGTCGTCGGGGTAGGCCGCTGTGCCTGTCCTGGACCTGGATGTGTGCAATCAACACGGGCAGGCACGGCGTCCTGCCCCTACCTGCCCCGAATGCGGAAGTGCCGTCCGCGGGGCCGTGCGGTCGCTGATGACAGGCGTCGAGTCGATGAAAGGCGCATCAGATCGGGCGAATCGGCGGCCCCGGCTTTCCAGCCTGCGCGCCCGGCTGATTGCCTCTCACGTCCTCGTTATCCTCCTTGCCCTCGCACTGGTGCTGGTCATGAGTGCTGGGTTCCTGCGGCGATATGAGGAGCGCGCTGAGATTGCGCGGTTGCGGGAACTGGCCGAGCCGCTGGCCGTCGAAGCAGGGACGTTCGGGCTGCTCAGCGACGATGCTGGCCGCGCGCGAACAATCGTGCTGTCCGTTTTCCAGGACCAAGCAGACCAACTCGAACTTCGCATCTTGTTGATTCGGCCTGACGACGCCCAGGTCGTCCTGGATACCGACGGCACACGCTCTCTTCGCGGCCAGGCGTTGACCGGGTACGCTCACGAGATCAGGCCACTCGCCGCTCAGGAGCGGGAGCGATTGGAGGTCGATTCCACGGTCGCCAGTTCGTCCGAGGCGGACGACCCGCTGTCCGGGAACCGGGTCGTGCTCGCCGCCGTCGGCGAGGCACGGCTGATTCTCGTCCTCGCCGCGCCGCCGGACCGCGTGCCCCTGGTCGCCCGCTTCCTGCCACCGTTGCTGCTCGTCGCCAGCATCTCGCTGGCGGTCGCCTCGCTCGCCGGACTCCTCCTCAGCCGTCGCATCGCGGCCCCGGTCAACCGGCTGACGAGGGCCGCCGACGAGATGGCCTCCGGGCGCCTGGAACAACGGGTTGCCGGGGAGGACGTGGACGAGATCGGCCGCCTTGTCGCCAGCTTCAACAGCATGTCACACACGGTCGCCCAGACCGACCGCATCCAACGTGAGTTCCTCGCCACGATAGCCCACGAACTGCGCACGCCGTTGACGTCGATTCAGGGCTACACGGTCGCGCTCCGAGACGGCGTGATCGAGTCGCAGCCGGACGTCGAGCGGGCCTTGGTCACGATCGAGCGGGAGACCGGCCGCATGGCGAGCCTGATTCGCCAACTGCACGACCTGGCACGGCTCGAATCGGGTCAGGCGCGGCTCACGATGCAACCGGTTGACGTCCAGTCGCTGTTCGCGCGGGTCACCGAACGGTTTGCGTCCGCGGCCGAGCGGCGGCAGATCGAGTTCCTGATCGACTCACCGCGGGACTTGCGCGTCCTCGGCGACGAGGAACGCCTCGTGCAAGCGCTCAGCAACCTCGTCGCCAACGCCCTGCGCCACACCAAGCCCACCGGACACGTCACCCTAGCCGGCATCCCGGTCGCCAGCCCAGACGCCACAACGTCGTCGCGTGTCCGCCTCACCGTGCAGGACACCGGCGAAGGCATCCTACCCGAGCAATTGCCGCGGATCTTCGATCGCTTCGCCCGCGGCGAACAGACGGGCGACGGCTTCGGCCTGGGACTGGGACTGGGC
>JBOGUE010000098.1:0-7281 GCA_050695955.1 Thermomicrobiales bacterium
CCCTCGGCCCAGCGCAGTAACGGATCCGTGTCGCCCCGGTCGGCCGCGGAGAGTCGAACCCGCAGCGCCAGCTCCTCCCGCAGCTCGACACGCGGCGCGAGGTCGGCCGCCGCCGCTTGGCGGTCGCGGATCGTCTGCGGCTTGGCAGGCGCGATCAACCAATCGCGCAGCACCGCTTCGCCCATTGGCGTCGTCGCCGTCTCCAGCAGGTGAAAGAGTGAGGCCCGACCAAAGAGGTCGAGGTCGGCGGCGTAGGGATGCGCCGGATCCGGCTGGTAGGCATGTCGCAGCGGCAGCGCGTCCCAATTCCGCGCCAACCGCATAACTCCCTCGTCGTTGATCTCGACCAAGGTCGCCGCCCGCCGCCTTTGCCGCCCCAACCGCTGATGGAGAACGACCAACCCGACGAAGATCACAAACGGCACGGCCGCTAGCCAAAGCAGCGTGCCTGGCCCGACCAACAACCCCCACCCGGACAACACGGCGGCCAGCGCAAACGCGACCAGCCGCACATTCGCCACCCGGTTCCACCGCCAGGTCAGCGCGTCGCTCTCACGAGCGAAGTGGTCGCGGCGAGCGAAGTAGGTTGCCGGCGTTGATGGCTCAAGTTCTTCGACGTTACTCAATCTCATGCCAGCCCCGCGGCGGCCGCAATTGGTGGCATCGGTTCGCCAGCAACTCGACCGAAGCCAGCCCTGTCACGAAGGTGTGGATCATCGTCGCGGCGTCATCGGCCTCAAGAATGGGTGGCTGCTTAATGATGAGGATGCCCGCGTGACGAGGTTGCGGTGGCGTGCCCCACTCCGTGAACCAATCTCGCCAAGCGCGTTGGAGGAGTCGGAAATCGGCGAAGTCTCCGGTCACGAGAATCCGTCGAAGTCGGGTTCCCATTGCCAAATGGAGATGGTCGGACGATCCTGAAGGCAAAACGCTTCTTGCCTCGATGACGCTGTGGCCAAGCTCTGCGAGCAGTCGTGCGGTCGCCTTTGAGGTGTTCTCGTCGAAGTAGAAGTTTGCCACGACTCAGGACGCGTTCCACTCTTCATCGTCGAGCAGGATCGCGGCGTCGATCAAATCGCGATGCCGTTGGTAATAGGCAACGGTAGCCTCAATTGCTTCCGGCGAAAGGCCATACGTTTTCGCCACTTCCTCGACGTCTGCTGCTTGTAGATACCGGACCATTGCCCACACTTTCGGCCGCGAACTCGAGGATTCGACCTGGGCTTCGTGCCGTCCAGGGTGCCATCGGTCTTGCAGAATGTGCCGCGCGATCAACGCATCCGCCCGATCGTCGGAAATCGGGGTATCCAAGAGGTTGATTCCGCTTTGGCTCGTTTGGACCATGGCTTGTTCCTTTCGGCATGACCGCGTCCGGTCCGCGCCCACACACCGTGCATTGTACGAGACACGAGCGGCACGATCACGGCAACCATCACCTGAGAAGCGCCGTGCGACTTGACATCTCTTACAGAGTCACTATGCTGTTACCGTGCTTGCAGTGTGGAGGTGAGGCGTGGCAGTCGGTGTCAAGATCACGGCAACGCCGGAGTTGGAAGCAGTCGTGCCCACGATCGACGACACGTTGGGGCGCTTGCAGGATCGATTGAATGCGCTGCCGCCAACCGACGTGGTGGCCGTGGTCGAGGCCGCCGTGCGCGCGCTGACCCCGGTTGAAACAGAGACATCTGCTCTTGTTGCCGCCCTCACCGCCGGCCGAACGACCACCCCAGAGGAGCGCGTTGAAGCCGAAATGGACGTGCTGCGGCGGTCCTTCGTGCGCCGGCGCGAGTTGCTGGCCGATACCCTTTCCACATCTCAGGTCGCGGCGCTGCTCAACACGTCACGCCAAACGCCCCACGATCGGGTGGCTAGCGGCACCCTCCTCGCGGTGATGGATCGAGGCGGCTTGCGCTTCCCGCAATGGCAGTTCGATCCGCGGGGAGACGATGGAGTCGTGACCGGGTTGCCGACGGTGCTGCGGGCGCTCGACGTTTCCCCCTTGGCCAAGATGAGCTGGCTGACGCGCCCCAATCCAATGCTTGATGGGCAGACGCCTCTTGCCTGCCTCAAGTCAGGGCATCTCGAACAGGTTGTCGCGCTGGCGCGCGCTGTTAGCGTCGCCTAACGTGATCCTGATCCTGCCACCACCAACCACGAAATCCATCCAGCCAATCTTCGTGGACGTTCCCACCGGATCACCGCTGGTCCGCATCTTTGACCCAACACGGCGAAATGCCACTGCTCTGACGTTTCGCGCGAATGGACCACGCAAACGGTTCGATCATCACCGGCGGCAAGGTCCCGACCGCGAATTTGGCGATTTCGTGGTCACCATGCCGACGGTCACGCGTCCGCTTCATCTCTTGGAGTTGCGCGACAATGGCGCCTTATGTGCGGGAACGGTCGCCGCCATCGCGAAGTGCGAACACCGGCTTTCGCAACCATGGTCCCGGTATTTCTACGAGAATGCAACTGACTTCAACGACTTGGATGGCCTGATCTATCGCAACGCCCACAATGACGAGCCAGCCGTACTTCTCTACGAACGTGCCAGGCCCGCGCTCGTCTGCCCTGCTGACGCCCTTACCCGTCTCGATCATCCCGGACTGCGTCCGCAATTGATCCACGTCATGCGGCAAAACAACCTCACGTTCTGATCAAGGACCCCGTCCGCAGCACCTCCATCCACCGATCGCCAAACCGCTGGCTTTCCGCCTTCAAAACCACCCGCCCGTTCGCATGCTCGTGTTGCGCCCATGGCCGCAGGTCGGCCACTGTCATGCCCCGCGTATGCGTCCCGGTCAATTCGATATCGACCCGGGTCAATCGCGCGTCGAGGATCAACGAGGGGTCGGCGGCGATGGCGAGCGCCAGGGCGTCGTGCATTGGGCACTCGCGGCGACCATAGCGGTCGGCGTAAGCCGTCAGGTAGACGTCGCTGATCCGCTGGAGGTGGACGCCCGTCGGTGAGCCGCCGGCGGCCAGCGCGGCCAGCATCGCTTCCGTGACGCGCGTCGTCATGGTGACGTCGAGTCCGACCAGCGTCACCGGCCAGCCGGCATCAAGCACCATCTGCGCCGCCTCCGGATCGTGCCAGATATTCGCTTCCCCGAACGGGCAAACGTTGCCCGGTACCAGGAAGCACCCACCCATCACCACGACTGCGCGGTACCGCCCGGCCGTGGCGGGGTCTATCGCCAGCGCCAGTGCCAGATTGGTCAGTGGGCCGACCGCCACCAGCGTCAACTCGCCGGGACGCTCGCGACCGAGCCGCACGATCTGGTCGGCCGCCGACTCGCCCGTTGGCCTCCCTGCCGGCGCCGGCAGAAGCAGATTCCCTTGACCGTCCGCGCCATGAATCATCCCGCTGAAGACCGGTGGCGGACCGAGCAGCGGCTGGCCAGCGCCCCGCGCCACGGGAATAGCGGGCTGCCCAGCGATGTCGAGCAGGCGCAGAGTGTTGACCGTCGCCGTGTCGACGTCGATGTTGCCCCAGACGGTCCCGATCGCCGCGATGGTGACCTCCGGCGCGAGCAAGCCGTAGAAGATGGCCATCGCGTCGTCGATCCCCGGATCGCAGTCGAGCAGGATCTCGACTGCCGCTCGCTCGTCATCCACGCTGTGTCATCCCTCCGCCTTGATTATGCCTGTCGATGCAACACGACCTGCCGATAGCTCGGCAGGCCGTCACAATGCAGTGCGATTTGTATCCGAGTGTTCGTCTATCGCGCCCGCGCCCGCGTGGTCAATTCTTCGGGCGCGATGACGTTGCCGCGATTATCCTCGTCCTCCAACTCGTCGTCCTCGCCCTCGCCCTCGCTCTCGTCCTCTTCGCCGTCCGCATACGCTTCATCGTCGTAGTCGTCCTCGAACTCCTCACCCCCGAGCGCCGCTTCGTACTCCTCGAACTCTTCGTCCTCATCGTCCACGGGCAGGCCGTTGCGCCCATAGCCGGGGAGCGCCTGCTGGACGAGCGGGTGGTCCGGGTTGAGCTCGGTCGTCACCAACTCCTGGTTCTGGCCATTGACCGTCTGTCGCTTGGTGAGCACGCCCTTGCGCAAGAACTCCATCACCTTCGCCTCGATGTGCTCTGAGGGCAGGAGTGTGCGGTCGATGAAGCGCCAGAGTGTCCGGCTCATGTGACTTTGGGTCGGCACAAAGCCCTCGTGGAGTTGTTTGACATACGCATCGACGGCGCGAATCACCTGCACGTCGACATCCGGCGACTGCGCCATCTGCAACGGGTCTTCCTCGCCGGCGGCGGCCACCAGGTCAGGACTCACCGAGCCCGGTACGCCACAGATGACGACGCGCTTGCCAAGGCGATTGCGCAGCGTCGTCACGACGCGAATAAAGTCCTTGTCGCCGGTGAAAATCATGAACGTCTTGATGTCGGGCCGCGCCAGCGCGGTATTGACGATGTCGATCACGAGGTTGAGGTCGGAGCGGGACTGGATCTTTTCGCGCCCCTGACCGTCGAAGGTGCGCTTGGCCGGGTAGTGCTGGGATTCGAAGCCCGCCACGTCAAGCCGCGTCCGCACCGGCGCCGGGTGTTGGTCGAAGTCGGCGTAGGCCCTGGCGACCGCCATCAGCCCGTAGTTGAGCGCCTTATCCCGCCACATCAGCGGATCGGGCTCGCGCCCGTAAGAGTTGATTGTCGAATAGCGAATGTTCTCGAAGTCGACGAAGACCGCTACTTCTCCCGGGGTCTGGCCGCTCGGCGCGGCCGGGATACCACTATCAACCATGGTCCTATCCTCCAGCGATGATGCCGCGCGTCATCGTCTGAGTAAGGTCTTGTCAAGTTTGTCAGGGAAATGATGCCCATCGGGGATTCCCCCGTGCTGAGGAGACGACTAGACCAAACCCACAACCGCCGCGCGGCCATATTCCACGAAATGCCGAAATGCCAGATGTCGCTTAGCACCGACCGGCGACGCCCACCCCAGCGCCGTACCGGCCCTCCCCAATGCGTGGGATGTATTCAGTCTACCACCAACCGTGCCCCGCCGCGCGCTATGCTTACGCACAACGTAGCCCCCTGTAACCCATGCGACAACCATGCATTAACACGTCCTAACCTCCATGCCCCCGTCTGCCTACTGGCTCCTGTCGTCAATCGACTAACGCCTAACGCCTAGCGTCTCACGGCTCCGCATACGAATCGAACTCCTGCAAGAGCCGCTCCGCCTCGCGCAGCCGCGGCGCGACGTTGTCGTGGTTCCGCAACCACACCGCCGTCAGCAGCGCGTTCACCAGGCTCGCCCCCGCCGCGTAGGAGGGCGTCAGCCGCAACGTTCCCAATCGCGCGATCAGCGTCAGGCCACCCAGCCGCGCCGCCGGGCTCGAGAGATGATCGGTGAGCACGATCGTCTGCGCCCCGACGTCGCCCGCGTGCCGCAACACGGTGACCGTCGTCCGGTCAACGCGGCGAAAGGTGATCGCTACCAGCACGTCGTTCTTGCTCAGGTCGAGGAGTTGATCCGGCAAATCACCCGCGGCCGGATTGAGGGTGCGCGCATCCAGCAGCAGCCGCAACCCGATGCCGAGCATGATCGCTAGCCCGTGGGAGCCGCGCGCGCCAAAGATAAAGACGCGTCGTGCTGCCACCAGCGTTTCAACTGCCGCCCGCAGCGTCTCCGGCGAGAGGTCCTCCGCCGTTGCCCGCACACTGTCGGCGTCTTCGAGCATGACCCGGATCGCTGCCGCTTCCGGAGTGGCGCCCAGCTCGGCGATCCCGGCCTCGACCCGCTCCGCCACCGCGCCGCTGTGGTTGAAGAAGCGCGCCCGCAACTGGGCCTGCAAGTCGGGGTAGCCGGCGAACCCCAGTGCCTGCGCGGCGCGGGTCACGGTCGACTCGCTGACGCCCACCTCCTGCGCCAGCTCCGGCGCGGAGATCACCGCGGCGTACCGCGTATCGGCCAGCAGCCGGTCGATCGCCCGCCGCTGCCCCGCCGTCAGCCGCCCATAGTTGGCCGCGATGGCCTGTTCAAGCTCCTGTGCCACCCATCAGCTCGCAAGACTCATGTCCACGGCTGCACCGTGTTGGCGTTGACGAAGTCCCAATCGATCTCGACCCCCAGTCCCGGTTTCTGCGAAATGGCGATGTTGCCCTCGGCGTCGATCGCATCGACGACCTCCGCGTACCACGGCGACTGCGCCTCGAAGTCGACGTGCGGGTGCATCAACCCCCGCTCGTAGAATTCGCCGGGGATGACCATCGCGCCCAACACCTGCAAGGCTCCCGGGCCGCCGCCGTGGATCTCGCAGCGCATGCCGAACGCCTCGCAGAGATGGATGGTCTTCATCGTCGGCGTGATTCCGCCGACGTCCCCCAGCCCCACCCGTGAGATGTCCGCCGCTCCGCGCACGATCCACTCAGCCCGCGTGTAGACTTTCCCCTCGGCCGTCTCCGGACCGACGACCGGCAGATCAAGCTGCTCCGTCAGCCAGACGTAGGAGGAGACGTTGTATTCGTCCATCGGCTCCTCGATCCAATAGAAGTCGAGCTCCTCCAGACCCCGGCCGATATAGAGCGCCTCTTCCCGCGTGGAGTCGTGGTGCGGGTCGAGCATCAGCTTCATCTCGGGGCCGACCCGCTCGCGCACCGCCGCGCAGGCCTCGACCACGCGTTGCGGACTCGGGTCGAGCGGCGGCATCCAGGTGTGCATCTTGAACGCCGGATACCCCTTCGCCTGGCACGCCTCGGCATAGTCGGCGTACGCCTCCGGCGTGTCCAACCCGCCGGGGATGTCGTCACCGCACATCGTGCTGGCGTACGCCGGCACGTTCTCCCGGAACCCGCCCAGCAGCTTGCCGACCGGCAAACCGGCCAGCTTCCCGGCGAAATCCCACAGCGCCTGGTCGATGACAGATAAATCCGAATCGAGCAGTGTCCGCCGTTGCAACCGCTGAATCCGCTTCATCCGCTGGAAAATGAGCTCCCGGTCGAGCGGGTTCATCCCGCCCAACATCTCCTTCGCCAGCGCCCCCACCGCCGGCGACCCCCCGAAGCAATACCCATCCACCCCCGCGCTCGTCCGCACCCGCAACAACGTCATCGTCGCGTCGTGCGCCGGCCCCGGATGCCCATGCCCCTCCTCGTCCCGCACCACCGAGGAACGGAACTTGAAAACGAGCGTTTGTACGTCGGTAATCGTCAGGTTTGACACGTTCTCCCTCAAATGCGCGATGCCGTTCGTAGGGGCGGACCTCCGTGTCCGCCCTGGTTCGATTGCGCGGACCTCGGCCATTGCAGCGGCGTTTGCATTCGGTGCCGGG
>JBOGUE010000099.1:0-4447 GCA_050695955.1 Thermomicrobiales bacterium
AAGCACGCTGGGCGCGTTGGTCCGCGCCACCGTGGCCGACCGGGATACGGTGCGTGCCCTGGGTGTGGACACGCGCCAGGTGCTGTTCGGCGTCTTCGCGACCGGCGCCACCCTCGCCGCCCTCGGAGGCGTGTTGGGAGCCCCGATCCTCGCCCCTGGTCCCGGCGTGGACGAGCGTGTGCTCGTGCTCTCACTCGTCGTCGTGGTGATCGGCGGGTTGGGGTCGGTGCGCGGCGCTATGCTCGGCGCGCTATGTGTCGGCCAGGTTCAGTCCCTCGGGGTGGCGCTGCTGCCGGAATATGCGCCCTTCCTACTGTTCGGGTCGATGTTCGCGGTGTTGACCGTCCGGCCGCGAGGCCTGTCACCACGGGAACGGCGAATATGAGTGACAGCCGTGTATTGCCCCTTGAAGTCTCGAGCCGCCGCGTTCTCGGCATCGTCACACTCACGGCATTGCTTGTCGTTCCCTGGGTGGCGGACAACTACACCATCTCGATGGTGTCTCGGGGCTTAACCTTTGGGTTGCTGGCGTTAAGCGTCAACCTGCTCGCTGGCGTCACCGGCCTGCCGTCGCTGGGGCAAGCGGCCTACTTCGGCGTCGGCGCCTACACCGCGGCGATCCTGGCGCGGACGACGACCGATGTGGGTGTTCTCCAAATCGCCCTCGCCACGCTGTTCGCCGCCGTGGCAGCCGCGGTCACCGGAGCGGGCGCGCTGCGAGCGCGGGGGACGCCTTTTTTGATGGTCTCGTTCGCCATCGGCGAGCTTGGCTATCAGGCGGCCGGCCAATGGCGAACCGTGACGAACGGGACCGACGGTCTGTCCAGCATCCCTGCCGTCGTACCGTTCTGGGGCATGCCAGCTTTGGAACAAGACGCGCTGGTCTATTACTACGTCCTCGCGGCATTTCTGGTGCTCTTCGGCGGCGTCACCCTACTGGCCCAATCGCCGTTCGGGCTGGCGTTGCGGGGCATGCGGGACAACGAGGCGCGAATGCGGGCAGCGGGCTACCCCGTCGGCCGGTACCTGCTCGTCGCATACTGCGTGGCCGGCGCGCTGGCTGGTGCGGCCGGGGCGCTGTGGGTTTCGGTCCAACAATTCGTCTCGCCGAGCGACATCGGCTTTGAAGTATCCGCGCTGGCCTTGTTGGCAGTCACTATCGGTGGCATGGGGTCGATGTGGGGCAGTTGCGCCGGCGCCGCCCTCGTCGTGTTCACCCGTGACGAGCTCGGCGGCCGTGATCCATTCGTGGGACGCGGTCTGCTGCTGCTCGGCCTGCTCTTTGTGATCGTCGTCTATCCGCTGCCGCACGGTCTATCTGGCGTCCGCCGACGAAGACAGCAACCGGCAGTTGAAACACGATGAGTGCCCTCCTTGAGGTGATCGACGTCTGCCGCGCATTCGGCTCGCTGCGTGCGGTCGAGGGGGTGTCGTTTTCGGTCAGAGCCGGATCCCGGCACGCACTGATCGGCCCGAACGGCGCCGGCAAATCGACCTTGTTCAACCTAATCACAGGATCGCTCAAGGTATCGTCGGGACGGATCCGTTTCGCCGGCGCCGGCATCACCGGCCTGACCGAGCACCGCCGCGCCGGACTCGGTATCGCCCGTACCTTCCAACATTCATCGCTGTTCCTCCGCGAGACCGCGATGGAGAACGTGCTGATTGGGGTGCAACGACAGGCCGGCGTTGCGTGGTCGATGCTGCGGCCGGCATTGCGGCGACCGGAGCTGGTCGACCATTGCGTCGAGTTGCTCGACGCCGTCGGCTTGGCCGGGCGCTCCTCCCGGCTGGCAGGGGAGCTTTCGCACGGGGAGCGACGGCAATTGGAACTCGCCATGGCGCTTGCCTTACGCCCTCGGCTGTTGCTCCTCGACGAGCCGGCGGCCGGCATGTCGCCGGCGGAGACCGCCCAATTCATCGCGCTGGTCGCCTCGTTGCCGGCCGATATGACGGTGCTGCTCATCGAGCACGATCTCGACGTGGTCTTCGGGCTTGCCGACACCATCACGGTGCTGCATCTTGGCCGGCGCCTGATGACCGGCACACCGTCTGCCGTGCGGTCATCGGACGCTGTGCAGCGGGCATACCTGGGCGCCGCGGCCGTCAGCGATCTCTTCCCGCCGCGGGCGGAGCCGGTCGGCAACGGTCAGCCGACCAGATGCCGGCTCGCCGGAGTGGCGTCGTGACGGCCGCCCTCGCGGTCCGCCGGCTGACGTCAGGCTACGCCGGGTCGACCGTGGTGAACGGCCTGGACTTCGATATCGGCAGCGCCCACGGAGTTGTCACGCTGCTTGGTCGGAACGGCGCCGGCAAGACCACGTTCGTGCACGCGGTCATGGGGCTGGTTCAACCATCCGGCGGCAGCGTGCAACTGGACGGCGTCGAACTCGCCGGCCGGACGCCGGATGCCATCGCCCGGGCAGGCATCAGTCTGGCGCCGCGGGGAGACCGGCTCTTCTCGCCGCTCACCGTCGCCGAGCACCTAACCATCGCCGAGCGGTTCGGTCGGCGGGGCAACTGGAATCGCGCCCGCGTCCTCGATCTCTTGCCGCGGCTCGGCGATCGCTTGGGGCACCGCGCCGACCAGTTGTCCGGCGGCGAACGCCAGATGCTCGCCATCGCCTGGGCGCTGCTTGCCAACCCCCGCCTCTTGCTGTTCGACGAGCCATCCGACGGCCTTGCTCCGGCGATGGTGGCGCATCTGGGCACGATCATTCGCAGCCTTGCTGGGCAGGGCATCGGTATTCTGCTCGTCGAGCAAAACCTACGGTTGGCGTTCGCGGTCGCGCAACGCGTGGCGGTGATGGAGAAGGGCCGGATCGTGCTCGACACCTCCGTCGCCGATTTTCGCGCCAACCCGGACCGCGCGCGTGCCCTGCTCGGTCTCGGCTGAGTAGGGTCTGCACGAAATGCGGGCGCAAATAGCGAGGCCGGAGGCGCCGATGGTGAATGAACGGTCGACAGACACCCGCGGAAACACGATGGCTCCTCAATTGTCCGATGTCGATCCTGAGACTTCGCGCGGATCCCTGTTGCGGTTGCACCTGCCTGCCGGATGGGCGACCATTGCTGAGTCTGGCGCCCCGGGCGGCAACCGGCCCCCGCGGCAGCGCGCAAGCCTCAGCGGCGATCTCGTGACCATGGGGCAAGGCCGGCACGTTGTGAAAAATCCGCTGCCGCGACCACTGACGCCATTCATCGGCCGCACCGCGCACCTGGCCGCGGTCCAGCAGTATTTGCGTGTCGCGGAAATCCGCCTGGTGACGCTGACCGGGCCCGGCGGCGTCGGCAAGAGCCGCCTTGCTCTCCGCACCGCTGCCGTCAGCGATCACCTCTTCACCGACGGCTGCTACCTCATCAGCTTGGCCGAAGTCCGGCGGCCGGAGAATGTTCTTTCGGCGATCGCCCACCAGCTAGGCCATCGCGACGTACCCCACTACTCGTCCGCGGTTCAACTTGCCCGAGCCCTGCGCCACCAGGAACTGCTCCTCGTCCTCGACAACTGCGAGCACGTGAGGGCGGCGGCGGCGAGCCTTTCCGCACTCCTCGAGCACTGCCCTGGCCTGACGATCCTGGCGACGAGCCGGATCGCGTTGCGGGTCCAGGGCGAATACGAGTACCCGGTACCGCCCATGGCGGTCCCGGACGTGAGCAGGCCGCCGTCGCTCGACGAGCTGCGCCACTACGAAGCCGTCGCCCTCTTCCTCCAACGCGCCCGCGCCGCCCGGCCCGACTTCGGGCTGACCCAGGACAACGCCCTGGCCGTCGCGGACATCTGTGTCCGCTTGGATGGTCTGCCGCTGGCGCTCGAGTTGGCCGCCGCCCGCATCAAGGTGCTCTCCCCGGCGGCACTCTCCGCCCGCCTGAGCGGCCGCCTCCATCTCCTAACCGGCGGCGCGCACGACCAGCCGCCCCGCCTCCAGACGATGCGCGATGCGATCGGTTGGAGCTACGACCTGCTCGACGGCGAGGAACAAATCTTCTTTCGCCGCCTGTCGGTCTTTGCCGGCGGCTTCACCCTTGACGCCGCCGAAGCCGTGACGAGTGCCCAGGCGCCAGTGCCCAGTGCCCAACCGGAGGATGCGGCGGGCAGTCCTCAGCGCGACACCGTGGCTGGGCAGCCGGCCTCGGTCGCGGACTGGGCACAGGGCCCTAGGCCCTCGGCACTCGATCTCATCGCCTCGCTCGTTGACCACAGCCTGATCAATTGCATCGACAGCGACGCCGAGGAACCTCGCTATCACCTACTGGAGACAGTCCGCGAGTTCGGCCAGGAGCAGTTGACGGCGTGCGGCGAGGATGCAGCAACGCGCGGCCGTCACGCCGCGTGGTGCGTTGCCATGGTTGAGGCCGCCGCGCCTCAATTGAGCGGAGCGAACCAAACCCTATGGCTCGAACGGCTGGCGGCCGAACGCGCGAACGTCCACACCGCTCAGGATTGGGT
>JBOGUE010000100.1:0-12874 GCA_050695955.1 Thermomicrobiales bacterium
GGTCATGGATGTGTCGGGCACACGTTGTCGATTGGGTAGAGGTGCTGCTTGCCGCGCCCGGCGAGCGGATATCGCACCGCGGCCGATGCGCGCGGCGGCGCGCGCGGAGTTGCGGCGCAGCAAGCGCGGGCGCAGCAAGGAGCGCCCCTACACGGTTCGTGCCGCGCGGGGCGCGTTGCTCTTGCTGGTTCTCTTGGCACTGTTGGCGCCGTTGGGGGCGGTAACGGGTGAGGAACTCAACCATGCCGGAGTGGTTGTTCGGTACGGGGATGAGCGGTTGACATACGCGTACGTGGCGTTTCCGGAGGAGGAGATTACGGGCGCGGAATTATTGGAGCGGACGGGTATCCCGATTGTGACGGTCACGTTTGGCGGGCTCGGAGCCGGCGTTTGCTCGATCGACCGTGAGGGGTGTTCGGCTGGGGAGTGCCGGCGGCGGGTCTGCCAGGGGCCGGGGAACGAATCGCCCTTCTGGCAGTACTTCCGCCAGGATGCTCCGGGCGATTGGCGTCCGCTGGTACTGGGCGCCAGCGCGACGAAGGTTCGGGATGGCGACGTCGATGGATGGTCCTGGACGCCGGAGGAACCGGAATTGCCGGCCGTGACGATCGAGGACGTCGCGCGGCTGGCAGGAGTGACGAGCAGCCAGGAGAGTCCGGCGGCGGGCACGGCGCCAATTGCGGCCGCGCGCGACGTCTATCCGGCTGGCGTCACGCCGGCATCGGACGACGGCGGTCAAGGGCCGCTGGTGTACGCCGGAGCGGCGGCGATTCTGGCCGGGTTGGGCGTCGCGGCAGTGGTTGCGGTGCGGCGCGGGCGGCCACCTGAGGAATCGCCATGAGCGGGGCGCAGCCAACGTTGGACCCGCGGGCGTGGCTGATATGGGGCGCGGCGGCGAGTCTCGTGCCGTTGCTTGGCCGCAACCCGTTCGCGCTGGCGGCCGCGTTTTTGGCCGTCGCCGGCGTGCGGGCTGCCTGGGGAGACCGCGGACGGCCGATGGCCTCGTGGAGCTGGTTGGTGCGCCTGGCGGCGGTCTCCGCGCTGATTGGCGTGCTCTTCAACTTGCTGACCTATCACGGAGGGGATCGTGAGCTGGTGCGGCTGCCAGAGGGATGGCCCATCGTCGGCGGGGCGCTCACGCTCAACGCGCTGATCTACGGCCTGCTCAGCGGGTGGGCGCTGGTGATTCTCGTGCTCATCGGGACGACGGTGGGCGCGATGATCGACTGGCCGGCGCTGTTGCGGTTGCTGCCGGAACGGCTGGCGACGGTCGCGGTCGCGGGTTCAGTGGCGTTCGCCTTTTTGCCGCATACGGCGGCGGCGTTTCGCGAGATTCGGGAAGCGCAGGCGATCCGTGGGCACCGCATCGCGGGTGTGCGCGACCTTGTGCCGCTCGTTGTGCCGTTGCTGACCGGCGGGCTGGAGCGGGCGATGACGACCGCCGAGGCCTTGGAGTCGCGGGCGTTCGGGGCACCGCTATCTGCCGCGCGGACGCCGGGATGGCAACGGGTGGCGATTGCGCTTGGGCTGGCGCTCGGGCTGGCCGCGGGTTATCTGCTGACGACTGGACGGAGTCTCTTGGCCAGCATGGCGCTTGCGGTTGCGATTGCCATCGTGGTGATGTTGGTGCGGCGGGCGCCCATCTCAAAGCGAACGCGTTACCGTCGGCCGGTTTGGCGGTCGGCCGATCTCGTCGCCATCGTCGCGGCGACGGTTTCGGCCGTGTCGGTTATGACATTCCTCTCGATCCATGAGCCCGCGTTGCGATACGAGCCGTATCCGACGCTTGATCCGCCGGCGGTCGATCTGCTGCTCCTGGTCGGTATCGCCCTCCTCGTGATTCCCGCGTTTCTGTTGCCGGCTCCTCGATCCTCGGAATTGCGGGGCGCGGCATGAGTGCGGTGCAGTTCGCCGGTGTGAACTACGCCTACCCAGGAGCCGAGGAAGCGACGCTGTCGCGGGTTGACTGGGAGGTGAACGATGGCGAGTTCGTCGTCGTGGCCGGGCCGTCGGGGAGCGGTAAGTCGACGTTGCTGCGCTGCCTGAATGGGCTGGTGCCGCATTTCGCGGGCGGGCGATTCGGCGGTGTGGTGACCGTGCGCGGGCTCGACACGAGACAGCACGGGCCCCGTGTCTTGAGCCGGGACGTGGGATTCGTGTTCCAGGATCCGGAGGCGCAGATCGTCACCGGACGGGTGGAGGACGAGATTGCGTTCGGCCTGGAACAGCTCGGGGTGCCGCCGCGGACGATGCGCAAACGGGTTGAGGAATTGCTTGACCTGCTGGGCATCGCCGACGTGCGTGATCGCGAGACCGCAACGCTCTCCGGCGGGGAGCGGCAGCGCGTGGCCGTCGCTTCGGCGCTCGCGCTGCAGCCACGGATCCTGGTGTTGGACGAGCCGACGAGCCAGCTCGATCCGTGGGGCGCGGAGGACGTGTTGACGACGTTGACGCGCCTGAACGAGGAGTTGGGACTCACCGTGGTTCTGGCCGAGCATCGGCTGGAGCGCGTCGTCGGGCACGCCGACCGGATGCGTGTGCTGCAGACGAACGACGAACCGCTGGATGGCGCCCCGCGCGACGTGCTGGCGGCGATGACTGTCGATCTGGTGCCGCCGATGACCCGGCTGGGACGCGCGCTCGACTGGCGGCCATTGCCGCTGACGATCAGGGAAGGGCGGCGCGCGGTGGCGATAGACGGACGAGAACCGGCGTCGCCGGCAACGAGTCCGGGAATATTCGGCGTGGCGCCGGTGCTCAGATTGGATGGCGTGTCGGCTGGATATGGTCGGCGGGCCGTGCTGCGTGACCTCGAACTTGAAATCCGGCCCGGCGAGCTCGTGGCGCTGATGGGGCGCAATGGCTCGGGCAAGACGACCTTGCTGCGGGCGGTGATGGGTTTTCACCGGCCGGTCGAGGGCCGGATCGTCGTCGGAGAGCGGGACGCCACGGCGCTCGATGCGGCGGAGTTGGCGCGGGACGTCGGATATCTGCCACAGAACCCAGGGGCGCTCCTCTTTTCGCGGTCGGTCCGCGACGAGTTGCGCTTCACATTGGACCATCATCCGAACGGTCGCGCGGGTCGTGGTCATGACCCCGCGGAACTGCTCGGCGCACTTGGACTGGATCACCTGGCCGACCAGTATCCGCGTGACCTCAGCGCGGGGGAGCAGGAACGAACCGCGCTGGCGTCGATCTTAGTGGCGGCGACGCGCCTGTTGCTGTTGGATGAACCGACGCGGGGGATGGACGCGGCGCGCAAGCGCACCCTGGGTGAGCTGCTGACCCGACTGTGCGGCGAAGGAGTGGCGGTGATCCTGGCGACACACGACGTCGAAATGGTGGCGCAGGTCGCGACGCGGGTGGTGCTCCTCGGCGGCGGTGAGGTGATCGCGGACGGCACGCCGCGCGAGGTGCTGTCTGGTTCGCTGACGTATTCGACGCAAATAAACAAGTTGTATGGCGATGGTTTCCTGACAGTTGATGATGTGTTGGTGGGACTCTCGACCACCGTGGAGAGAAAGGTCGCTAATCAGGGCTCGATCCGCTGAACGCCGGACACGCGATCGAAGCCGCGATCGTAACTATAGATGCCGTTCAGCTCCATTCGGATGGTGTGTGCCACGACCACGCAGTCTTCGAAGTCGAGGCGTGTCTGCTCGTATCGGTCCAGCGCAAGGAGGATCGCGCGTTTGTGATCGATGCGAAGTCCTTTGAGTTCAAGGATTGGCCGTAGGCGCGTGGCGATGTCTTCACGGTCCATCCGATAAGTCACCGGGGACGAGAGCACGTAGATCGCCTCGCCCACGATTGATTCACTCGTCACAAGTTGAATGTCGCCGCGTTCCGCGCGCTTGAAGAGGTCTAGACAGCGCGCCATCCTCGCCGGATCGTCGGCCGTGATGAGACGGATGAAGATGTTCGAGTCGACGAATTCGCTCACGAAGGCTTGCCGAACTTGCGTAGCGCCCGTTCGTCTTTTGCAAGGCGAATCGCCTCTTCAATTGGTATGTCGATAGCTGGAACGCTACCGGCGATTTCTTCGAGCGACAGTCGCGCTTTACGCAGGCGTGCCTCACCTTCGACCAGCTCGACTTCGATCTTGTCGAACGGTTTGAAGCCGAGCGCATCTCGGACGTGCTTCGGGATGGTGAGCTGACCCTTGCGCGTGAGGCTGGTTACGGTGCCCATAACATGACTCCTGGTAATGCCAATCAGACATGTATTACGAATCTAACAGGTTCGCCGAATCCCAGATCGCGTGCGATGAACACGGGACGCGGAGGCGCTATGCTAGACTCCTGGCCGTTCTGTCGAGAGCGTGAGGGTCGAACGTTTATTCATTGGACGACAAAGATATGACCGCCGCCGATGGCGTTGCCGTTTCGCTGGCCCATTTGCGCAAGGATTACCGCTTGGACGAGCTCCACGAGGCTGAGGTCGATCCCGATCCGTTGCGCCAATTCGCGGTTTGGTTCGAGGAGGCGCGTCAGGCGTCGCAGCGCGAGCCGAATGCGATGACGGTGGCGACGACGAGCGCGGACGGCGACCCGTCGGCGCGTACTGTCCTGCTGAAGGCGTTCGACGAGCGCGGCTTTGTCTTCTATACCCACTATGACAGCGCGAAGGGGCGCGATTTGGCGGCGAACCCGCGGGCGGCGCTGCTCTTCTATTGGCCTGAGGTCGAGCGGCAGGTCCGGATTGGCGGAACGGTCGAGCAGGTGACGCCGGACGAATCGACCGCCTATTTCCGGGGGCGGCCGCGGGGTAGCCAGATGGCGGCGGCGGTGTCGCACCAAAGCGCCGTGCTGGCGAGCCGGGAGAGTCTCCACGACGACTATGCCCGGTTCGTCGCGGAACACGAGGGCGAAGAGATCGCGCCGCCGGAGCACTGGGGAGGTTATCGGGTGGCGCCGGCGGTCTTCGAATTCTGGCAGGGGCGACCAAGCCGCCTGCACGACCGGCTGCGCTATCGGCGACAAGCCAACGAAGGCTGGGTGATCGAGCGGCTTTCTCCATAGCCCGGTTCCTTCCCGACTGTCATGCGGATCCATGCGAGGCATCTGGCTCTGATGAGGGGCGTCCTTCGTCAGAGGCAGATGCCTCGACGGACTCCGGGACCGCGAAGCTCGGAATGACGGGGGGCGCGTTCCGCGTGCGATGCGCACGTTGCGCGCCAGGCTACTAGCAGGCTGACAGGCGCCGGGTGGTTCCAAGGCGGCAGAACGGCTAGAATTACGTGTGATGAATGCTGCTTGCACGGGTGGGTTGGCGGATCGCAACCGATCTCCAACGCCCACCGCTTCCCCAGCGCGATCCTCTACTTGCCGCCCCATTTGAATCATGAAAGACGAGGCCATGCCGTCCGGCACCACGTCCAAACGATCATCGTCGAAGTCAACGCCAGCAGAAACACCGGAGGAGGTTGACGCGACCGCGACGGCCGTCGAGACGCCAGAGGCGCCACCAGCGCGCAAGCGAAGCGGACGCGGCCGAAGCGCCGCCCGGCGCCGCAGCGTCGCGCTGCCGGTGCTCGTCGTCGACGAGACCGTCCTCTTGCCACATATGTCGATCCCGTTCCCGGTAGAGGACGAAGAGGCGGCGATGGTGCTCGACCGGGCGGCGCGGATGTCCCCGCGTCATGTGTTGGTGCTGACCGAGCGGATTGTTCTGAACGGTATTGTCACGCCCGCGGATGAGGACGACGAGAAGGAATTCCGCGGATTGGTTGCCGACGCCCTTGGCGACCTCGAGGAGGCGGTAAAGGGCGCGAACGGCGACGCCGACTGGGTTCCGGACGAAGAGCTCGAAGGGCCGGAGTACGAACTGTGTAGCGTGGGCGTCATTGCCGAGGTGGGACAGCGGATATCCCGCCCAGGCGGACACTCGCACGTCATTCTCCAGGGTGTGGCTCGTGGAATCGTCAAAGATTTCATTCAGGAGGACCCGTATCTCGTCGCTCGCGTGAGCCGCCACGACGATCCGGTGCTCGATTCGGCGGAGTCGGAAGCGGCGATGTCGACGGTGCTGGAACAGGTCGAGAACTACATCAGCATGCTCCCGAATGTGCCGGAAGAAGTGCTGACGATGATCCGCAGCGTTGAGGAGCCGGGTTGGCTGGCGGACCTGATCGCATTCTCCCCAGAGTTCTCCGCCGATCAGCGGCAGGAGCTGCTCGAACTGCTTGACCCGGTCGCCCGGTTGCGGCGGTTGAGCGTGATGGTCCAAAAGCGCCTGAACGTCCTCAACTTGCGCCAGCAGATCGCGTCCGAAGCGCAGGCGGGGATGGACAAGCAGCAGCGCGAGTATTTTCTGCGCGAGCAGATGCGGGCGATACAGAAGGAACTGGGCGAAGGGACGGCCGAAGAATCGCTGGCGAAGGAGCTGCGCGAGAAGATCGAGGCCGCTGGCATGCCTGACGAGACGAAGCAAAAGGCGCTGGTTCAGGTCGAACGGCTCGAACAACAGCATCCCTTTTCGCCGGAGATCGGGGTCATTCGCACCTATCTCGAATGGCTGATCGAGCTGCCTTGGTCGGTCGAAACGGAAGACCGGCTCGACCTCGGGGAGGCGGCACGGATCCTCGATGAGGACCATTACGGCCTCGAAAAGGTCAAGGAGCGGATCGTCGAGTACATCGCGGTGCGCAAGCTGGCCGGCGACCGGCTACGGGCGCCCATCATCTGCTTTGTGGGACCGCCGGGTGTCGGCAAGACGAGCCTTGGGCGCTCGATTGCGCGGGCGATTGGGCGAAACTACGTTCGCATGTCGCTCGGCGGCGTGCGGGATGAGGCGGAGATTCGCGGCCACCGGCGGACATATGTCGGCGCGATGCCGGGCCGGGTGGTCAAGGCGCTGCGCGACGCGAAGAGTCGCAACCCGGTGATGGTGCTCGACGAAATCGACAAGGTTGGTACGGACGCTTTCCGCGGCGACCCGGCGTCGGCACTGCTGGAAGTGCTCGACCCGGAGCAGAACGCAACCTTCTCCGATCACTACCTCGAAGTGCCGTTTGACCTCTCCAAGGTGATCTTCATCACGACGGCAAACCTGCTGGAGCCGGTGCCGCCCGCGCTGCGGGACCGGATGGAAGTGATCGAGGTGTCGGGTTACACCGAGGTCGAAAAGCTGGCGATTGCCCGCAACTTCCTGCTGCCGAAGGCGCTTGATTCACACGGGTTGACCGCCGAACAACTGTCGATAACCGACGATGCGCTGCGACGGCTGATTCGCGAATTCACGGGAGAGTCGGGCGTCCGCAACCTCGAGCGCGAGATCGGCTCGCTCTGTCGCAAGGTGGCGCGCAAGTTTGCCGGGGACAATCCGCCGGACGACATAACGATCGATGGCACAGACGTACAACAATACCTCGGGGTGCCGCGCTACGAGTTTGGCTTGGCGGAGGAGCAAGATGAGGTCGGCGTGGCGACCGGCGCCGCCGTCACCAGCGTCGGCGGAGATCTGCTGGCGATTGAAGTGATGCTGATGGAGGGGAAGGGCGACCTGATCCTGACCGGGCAACTCGGCGAGGTGATGCAGGAGTCGGCGCGAGCGGCGATCAGTTACGCGCGCAACCACTCGCCGGAGTATGGTCTGGAGCCTGGTTATTTCGATCGTCGAAACATTCACGTGCATATCCCGGCGGGAGCAATTCCGAAGGATGGTCCGTCGGCGGGCATCACGATCGCGACGGCGCTGATTTCGGCGTTGACCGGCCGCAAGGTGCGCAAAGACGTGGCGATGACGGGCGAGGTGACGCTGCGCGGCAAGGTGCTGCCGATCGGCGGTCTGCGCGAGAAAACGCTGGCGGCGCATCGGGGTGGCATTAGAACCTTCGTCCTGCCCAAGCGCAACGCGAAAGACGTCTCCGAGCTCCCCGAGGTGGTGCGCACCGAGATGGAACTGATCCAGGTCAACTCGCTCGGCGAAGTCCTGGATGCCGCCTTGATGCCGGTCGAGGAGCGCAGCCTGCACGTGGCGTAGGGATCAGGAGTCGGGAGTCAGGGGTCAGGAGTCAGCGGACCGGGTTTCCAGCAGTCCGAGTCGCAACAAGGATTAGCGGTTCGTCTGCAGGCGGGCATGGGTTCTGCGAAGCCTCCGAGTGACGAGCGGTCATGATTGGCTGCCGCGAAAGGAGGCTGCTATGCCGTACGAGCGCAAGACCGAACTGCCGGAGAGCGTACGCAACAACCTGCCATCGCATGCGCAGGGCATCTACAAAGAGGCGTTCAACAGCGCCTGGGATCAGTATGACCATGACGAGGTTCGTGCCCACCGGGTCGCTTGGGGTGCGGTGAAGAAGGACTATCACAAGAACGACGACGGCGCGTGGGTGAAGGGCGCTTCGAGTGATGGGCGGCACTGATCGGCGTGGACAAGAGTAGGCACACGCGATACAGGGCCGCACGCCGCGGCCCTGTACCTCATTCTGACGTTGGCAGTGTTCTACGCCGGACTGTGAGATGACGCGGCGGGATCGCTCGTCCATCCCAAGGCATCGAATTGCTCTTTGGAGACATCGATACTCAATCGTTGGCTACCGGTGGCAATTCCCTTATCGGCCGGAATGTAAAAGGTGGTCCGGGCTCGGGGCATCATCGCCCCGGAACAACTATCGTACAGCGACATGGTCGCCGGAGGGAGCCACGATTGGATGCTCACGAGGGCACCATCGTGCGGGCTGCACGTGCTTGGACAGATGGTCATTGACGTTCATCGTGGACGAGGCGATTTGTCGTCGCTGGAGAGAGAGGACAGACCACTACGCGGTTCGCGCATAATCGCGCCAGCGCCGCTGATTCTCGGGCGACGGGGTTCCGACAACGACGTGGATGGGAGTTTCGCGGTTGATGCAGCGATTTGATCTGATCGTGATCGGCGCCGGCGGGGCGGGCAGCACGGCCGCGAGCGAGGCGGTGGAGCGCGGGGCTACGGTCGCGTTGATCGAGCGATGGAAGGTTGGCGGGACCTGCCTCAATGCGGGATGCGATCCGACGAAGACGATGGTGCGGAGTGCCGAGATCGTCCATCTGGCGCGGCACGCCAAGCGGTTCGGGATCGACGTCGATGGGGCGCGGGTCGACTGGCAGGCGGTGATGCGGCGCGTCGAGCGGGTGATCGATACGATCCGCGGCGGCGACGGCGACCAAAACATCCGCGACTCGGGTGTTGCGCTTTTCAAGGCGGCGGCCAGATTCCGCGGTCCGAACGTCATCGAGGTCGGCGGTGAGGAAATCCGTGGCGACAAGATCATCATCGCCACGGGGGCACGCAATAAGATCCCGGCGATCGCCGGACTAGCTGAGGCCGGGTACATCACCAACAACGAAGCGGTCGCGTTGCCGCGGCTGCCGCGGTCGCTCGCGATCATCGGCGGCGGGGTGGTTGGGACCGAGTTCGCACAGATCTTCGCGCGATTTGGGGTCGACGTGACGCTCATTGGCAGTCGTCAACGGTTGCTGCCGCGCGAAGAGTCCGAACTGACCGCGGAACTGGAAGGATATCTGACGCGTGACGGCGTGCGGGTGCTGACGCCCGCGCACGTTGGTCGTGTCGCCCTCGACGGAGCGGAAAAGGTGCTTCATGCCGTCTGGAACGAGGAGCAGGTTGCCGTGCGGTGTGAGGAGATATTGATTGCAGTAGGCCGGACGCCGGTGGTCGAAGACCTCAGCCTGGAATCGGCTGGGATTGCGTTTACCTCGGAAGGTATCACGGTCGATGACGAGCTGCGAACGACCGGGGAGAACGTGTGGGCCATAGGCGATGTGACCGGCATCAAGCCATTTACGCATGTCGCGGACTACCAAGCCAGGATCGCCGAACACAACGCGCTGAGCGGGCTGCCATCTCGTGCGGCAGACTATCGGGCCATTCCGCACGTCAACTTCACCGATCCTGAGCTCGGTCGAGTTGGCTTAACGGAAGCAGAAGCGCGGGCTGCTCGTTTTGACGTGAAGTGCGCGACGGTCAGACCGCGCGATCTGGCACGGGCGATCACGGCCGGTGAGACTGACGGGATGGTGAAGCTCGTCGCCGACCGGGCGACGGGGCAGATTCTGGGCGGACATGTGCTGGCCGCGCGGGGAGGAGAACTATTGCCAGAGATCGCGCTGGCGATGCGGATGCGTTTACCGGTTTCGGCCATCGCCGAGACGGTCCACGCCTACCCGACCCTCGCCGAGGCCGTTTTCTGGGCCGCGTTCGAACTGGCGAAGCCGGACGACCCGGCGATGGACGCGGTGCGCGGCGTCAGTGCGCCGGCCGGCCAGGTGCCAGCCGACGTCTAATAGCGGACCTTTGAATGCTGCTAGACCGGCCAAGACTCGATCTCCTCCATGGCCAGCCGCAGGTCCATGGTGAGGACGTCGGTGCTGGGCATCGAGGTCCATTGTTTCATCTGGCGACGATAGATTGGCGATGGATCGGTAACCTTGGTCGTTTCGACCGCGCCCCAGATTTCGGTCGCTCCGGTTGGCAGGCCGCGAGCGACGACGGTTTGGCGCCGATTGTTGGATTGCCAGGAAAGCGCCATCGCTGAGATACCGTCGCGGTCGTGGATCGAAGCTTCGACGGGGAGCGGCCAACCGCTGGCGACGCGTTGTCCTGCTTCCGTCAGGGACTTTGCGGCGGGCGACAAGTTGACCCGTTTGGCGGGAGCGCGGCTGCTGCCGCTGGCGACGCGGCCGATGTCGCCGAAAAGGCCGCGTTCGGCGCCGGGTGGGAGACCGGTCAGTTCGGCGAGCCGGTGGCGCATGGCGGGGTTGCGGGATGCCCAATAGCCGGCGCCGAGGATGGCGGCATGGCACACTCCAATCACCGTGCTGAGGGCAGGGACGTCGCCAAAATAGATCTGGCTCCAGTCGCCGTTGAGCCCGCTGATGACGTCGAGCAGCGGGTAGAAGACGAGTGCGTTGATGGCAGAGAGGACGGCGAACTGGAGCAGGAGCTCGTTGTAGGCCGGACGCAGCCGCGGACGACGGAAGAAAACGACCGCCACGGCGGCGGCCGAAAGGACGACGTTGACCGCTGGGCCAGCGAGCGAGATCACGATCCGTTCTGAGTCGGAGTAGAAGCCCTGATGGCCGACGAACCCGGCAAAGACGTAGAAACCGAAGTCGACGACCTCGCCGCCGAAGCTCCAAACGGCAACGGCGTGTCCGAGCTCGTGCAGCGCCACCGAGATGGGGAGGAGGATGAAGAACGCGGCCTCGGCGACGTGCCGGCGGTCCTCGTCGGTGAAGGTGAGATCGAAGATGGCGCGGCGTTGCCGCACGATCCTGGTGACGACGCCGACGCCGACGACCGCGTAGAAGAGACTGATGAGCGCAAGCGTTTCGAAGCCCATTGCGGCGGTCAGTCGTGGCCGGAGGCCGGCGCGGCCTCGCGGCGGGCTGGCGGCGGATCGCCGGGCGGCGGATCGGTGCGCGGTACGGGCGAGGCGACGACCGGGCGGCGATTGACTGGCCACGGGATGCTGCCGCTGGTGATGGCAATCGTGGCCGCGGCGAAGAGCGTCACGAAGCCACCGATGGCGACTGAGGCTGGAGTGCCGAGGAACTTGGCAGTTGTCCCGGCGAGGAGCGCCCCGAACGGCGCCGTGCCGCCGAAGACGGTCATATAGACGCTCATCACGCGACCTCGCAACTCGTCGGGCGCGTTGGTCTGGACCGTGGAGTTCGCCATGGCCATCATCGTCGTCGTGCTGAAGCCCAACACCGGCAGGATGACCAAGGCAGCGCCAAGAGGCAGCGGGATCGCGCCGGCGAGGGCGAGCATGAGCTCGATTGCGCCGACGGCGATGGCGACGCCGAAGAGGACTGAGCGGCGGGGTCGCTTGGCTCTGGCCGCGAGGAGCACCGCGCCGCACAGCGAGCCGATGCCGAGCGCGGCCATCAACACACCAAAGCCGCCCGCGCCGACGTCGAATTCTTTCTTCGCCAAGAGCGGGATCCAGACGCTGTTGAAATTCATGCCGAAGGTGGCGACGAAGCCGACGAGGATGATTGGCAGAAAGACAGCCGGGGTCTGGCGCACGTATCCGAGTCCTTCGCGCAATTGGCCGAGTCCGCCTCGCTTACGAGCGACGGCCCTGCGCGTGACCCGCATCATCAGCAACCCGCCGATCACGGCGATGTAGCTCACGGCGTTGATGGCGAAACAGATAGCGATGCCGACAGTGGCGAGGATGACTCCTGCCACGGCAGGTCCGACGAGCCGGGCGGCGTTGAAAAGCGCGGAATTCAAGGCGACCGCGTTGACCAGGTCGTCCTTGCCGACCATCTCGAAGACGAAGGACTGTCTGGTCGGCATGTCGAAGGCATTGACGGTGCCGAGGCCGAAGGCGAGGACGTAGACGTGCCAGAGCTCGACGCGATCGGTCCAGACGAGGGTCGCCAGGATGGAAGCCTGGATGCCGGCGCAGGTCTGCGTCGCGACAAGTAGGTTCCGCTTGGGGACGCGATCGGCGATGACACCGCCCACCAGGCCCAACAGGAGGATTGGTGTGAACTGGAAGACGGCGACCAGACCAAGGAGGAAGGCCGACGACGTCAGCGTCAGCACCAGCCACGCCTGCGCCAATGATTGCATCCAGGTGCCGGTGACCGAGATGAGTTGGCCGAAGAAGAAGAGGCGATAGTTGCGGTGGCGGAAGGCGGAGAGTGCCTGGGGCAGACGCGAAGGCGGCGGTTCGGGGAGAACCGGGTCAGCGGATATTGACGAAGCGGTTGCCATCAAAACGAGTCGATTCTGCCGAATGCGGTCGTCGAACGCGAACGCCG
The DNA here is from genome assembly GCA_050695955.1 of Thermomicrobiales bacterium. Taxonomy (GTDB): domain Bacteria; phylum Chloroflexota; class Chloroflexia; order Thermomicrobiales; family UBA6265; genus JBOGUF01. The sequence continues at coordinate 12,780 of JBOGUE010000100.1, forward strand.
GCGCGTGGGGAGCGACATCTGCCGTCTATTGTCGCACACCGACGGGCGGAAGGCGTCAGGCGTCAGGCGTCAGGCGGAAGGCGTTAGGCGTTAGG